>JANXAP010000035.1 GCA_025062275.1 Dehalococcoidia bacterium | reverse complement strand
CTGCCTGGCCTGGGCCCGAGGGGAGAGCTCCAGCACCCTGAGCTGGGCAGCGTGGTAGAATGCTCTGGGTAGTCCTACTACCCGCATCGGGGGCCACCTCCTGTCTCGGGAACTCACCCAGAAGGTTGGCCCCCTTGCTGTCTACCGTCTACCTCCGCCCCTCTCCCCCATTACCCTGTCCCACATGTCTCTGAACGAGCACACTCGCTCCCCTCGCGAACGGCCGCAACGGCGCAACGAAAAGCGCGACGACGTGAGGCCGCTGGTCTCGGCACCACCGACGGCGAGGCCTCTATCGGGGCCACATTTGCGCCCTGTAGGGGCGGGTCCCGCCCTGGCACCGCTATCGAGAGGCAGCCGCCCTGCGCAGGCGGTCCATCACCGCCAGGCCCAGGCCCCGCTCCTCCACCGCCTCAGCTACGATGACCTGGCATCCTTCCCTGTCCAGGGCTCGCAACGCGTCGAACAGTTCGTGAGCGTAGGCCCGCAGGCCACCCTCGACGATGCGCGCCCTTAGCCGCTCGTGCCGGATGCCGGGGTCGTGCATGGCCAGCAGGCCCACGGACTTGCCCTGTGAGAGGAGACCGCTCACGACGGCCGCCAGCTCATTGGTCGAGGCGATGACCAGAGGGGCGGATGGGGCATAGTGCCTGTAGCGCGTGCCTGGGGAGCGACGGGCGAGCTCGGGCCCTGCCCCCACCTGCACCGACCGCCCCAGCGCCTCCTCGATGGCCTCCCTGGGCAGTCCCCCCGGGCGCAGCACAACCGGCACAGGCCCTGTCACATCCACAACGGTGGACTCTACGCCCACGGGGCAGGGGCCGCCGTCCAGCACCAGGTCCACCGCCTCGCCCAGGTCTTCCAACACATGCTCGGCACGGGTGGGACTGGGGCGGCCAGAGCGATTGGCCGAGGGTGCAGCCACGGGGGTCCCCGCTTCCCGCACCAGGGCGAGGGCCACCGGGTGGGACGGCATGCGCACCGCCACCGTGTCCAGCCCGCCGGTGGTGGCCAAGGGCACCACGGGCGAGCGCGGCAGGACCAGGGTCAGGGGGCCAGGCCAGAAGCGCTCCATCAGACGCCGGGCCAGGGGCGGCACCTCCCGCGCCACCCGCCAGACCTCCTCCGGATCGCCCACATGGACGATGAGAGGGTTGTCCGCCGGGCGGCCCTTGGCGGCATAGATACGGGCCACCGCCTCAGCCGATAGGGCATCGGCCCCCAGTCCGTAGACCGTCTCGGTCGGGAAGGCTACCAGGCCACCTGCCCGCAGGACCCGCGCCGCCTCAGCGATGGCCTCAGGCGCAGGACGTTCCGGGTCCACCTTCAGGACGCGACCAGCAGTGGGACGGGGCATGGCCCGCTCAATGGAGCGTCGTGCCCTCGCCGGGCGGGTCGGCAGCTCGACCGGCAGCGGCCAGGCGCTGCGCCTCCCTCCGCTCGGCGATGACCGAAGCCAGGATGGCGACGCCGATGATGGTGGCCACCACCCCCAGGGAGATGCCCACATGGATCTTGTAGAACTCGCTGATGAGCATCTTGACGCCCACGAACACCAGCACCGCCGCCAGTCCGTAGTTCAGGTAACGGAAGAGCCCCAGCACGCCCACCACCAGGAAGTAGAGGGCACGCAAGCCCAGTATGGCCATGACGTTGGACGTCCAGACGATGAAGCCGTCGCGGGTGATGGCCAGGATGGCGGGGATGGAGTCTATGGCGAAGACCACGTCGGTGCTCTCTACCACCAGCAGCACCAGCAGCATGGGGGTGGCCAGCAGCATGTGGCCCTGTCGCACGAAGAAGCGCTGCCCGTGGTACTCGGCCGTCATTGGCAGGAAGCGGCGTGCCAGCCTCACCACGGGGTTCCGCTCAGGGTGCACCTCCTCGCCATGGCGCACCGCCAGCCTGATGCCGGTGAAGATGAGGATGGCGCCGAACACGAAGACGACCCAGTGAAAGAGGTTGATAAGGGTCACGCCGGCGGCGATGAACAGCGCCCGCATGACGATGGCCCCCAGCACGCCGTAGAAGAGCACCCGGTGCTGGTACTTGGGCGGCACGGCGAAATACTGGAACACCACCATCCACACGAAGACGTTGTCCACGCTGAGGGACTTTTCGATGAGGTAGCCTGTGATGTACTCCAGCCCCTTGTGGGTCCCGTAATGGAGGAAAATGTAGCCGCCGAAGGCCAGCGCCAGGACGATCCAGAAGACGCTCCAGAGGGCCGCCTCGCGAAAGCTGGGGGCATGGGCCTCCTTCTGGATCACCCACAGGTCGAAGGCGAGGATGACGATGATGCCGACGGTGAAGGCGGTCCAGAGCCAGATGGGATATTCCATTCGGGCACCTCAGGGGAGGGGACCGAAGTTCACTCGGTAGGCTCGGGCGCCCTTTGGAAGCGGCCCAGGAGCCGCGCGCGTGCCCAATCCAGGGGGCGTCGCGCCCAGGGCCACTCCTTGGCCAGGATCAGCAGCCCCAGCACCGTCAGCAGGCTCCCTCCCGGGATGAAGGGCAGAGCGACAAAGACGAGCCCGACCGCCAGCACCGCCCCTCCCACCACTGTCAGCACCACGCGGCGCCCCAGGGCCCGCGCCTTTCCCAACCTACCATCCATGTCCGCTTCCACTCCTCGAGCAGCGATGTCCCTCGGCTGTCACCTATCACTATAAGGGGTGGGGCCTGGGGAGGGAAACGCCCCCGCCCTTCGGCCGCGCCACTCCACCCCGTGCCCCCGGTGCCATCGCCAGGCCGAGTCCAGCGTGAACAGGGTGTAGAAAAAGGCGGCCACGGGCAGCAGAGGCGCCCACAGGGGCGAGAGTCGGAACCAGCGCACCATGGGCATATAGGAGGCCGACATGAGGCCCCAAGTCGCCAGGCCCAGGACGGCCGCAGCCCTTCGCTTCCGGGCCAGGCCCCACAGGCCCAGGACAGGCGGAACTCCGTAGGCCAGCCCCATGCCCGCCACGGTGCCCGCTAGAAACAGGGGAGAGTAGCGTAGCTGGGCATAGGCGCTCCGGGCCACCATACGGCCCACCCCCGCCAGCCCCCCGTAACCGCGGACGCTGCGCCAGTCCCGCGACAGGCCCAACCACAGCCGCCCGCCGCTGGCCTTGACGGCAGCAGCCAGGGAACAGTCGTCGATCACAGCGTCGGCGATGGCATCCAGACCTCCTGCCCGCTGAAGTGCCGACCAGCGAACCAGCATGCAGCCTCCGGCAGCGCCAGCGGTGGTCCGTCGAGGATCGGCCGCCCAGCGGAAGGGATATAGCTTGGCGAAGAAGTAGACGAAAGCTGGCATCAGCAGTCGCTCCCAGAGGCCATCGGCCCGCAGCAGGACCATCACCGACGCCAGGTCCAGGACGCGGGCCTCGGCCAGGGAGACCAGTCGCCTCATCCCCACGGGCGGGTGAGCAATGTCGGCATCGGTGAAGAGGACGTAGTCGGGTCGCAGACCTGCAGCCTCTGCCACCCCCTGGGCCATGGCCCAGACCTTGCCCGACCAGCCAGGGGGCACCGGCCTCCCCCGCAGCACTGTGAGACGTCCCTCCGCCCCCATCTGCCGCGCCAGACGAAGGGCCACATCGCCGGTATCGTCTTCGCTGGCATCGTCCACCAGGACGAGATGCCACTCCCCCGGATAGTCCTGGGAAAGGAGGGTGGGCAGCGTTAGGGGGAGGACAGAGGCCTCGTTGCGGGCAGGCACCACCACGGCCACCCGCGGCCACCGCCTAGGCGGCGGGTCCTCGGGCAGGCGCGGCCCCGCGTCCCAGAAGCGCCCCCGGCCCAACAGCAGATAGGACCATGCCCCCAGGGAGGCGAGGCCCAGTGCTTCGGCAAGGCGTCCCACGGCTACCATGTTCCCCTTCGGGCAGCCTGGGAGCAACTGGCGACCCTGAAGGCCTTCCCGGCTATACTTTTTAGGCAGGAGGTGGGCCATGGAGACGGTGAAGGCCCTCAAGGAGTGGGCAGTGACGGTCAAGGCGCTGGCCGAGGGGCGACAGCTCCTGGTGATGCGCAAGGGAGGCATCCGCGAGAAGCGCTTCGATGTGGACTTCGAGAGCTTCTATCTCTACCCCACCTACGAGCACCAGGCACCCGAGCTGCTGAAGCCCGAGTTTCTGCCCAACCTGGAGGAGACCCTGCGCGCCGCGCCGCCCCCAGAGACCCTGCTGGTTCCCTGCTGGGCGCAGGTGACCGACCTCTACGAGCTGCGGGAGGAGGAGCACGTCCTGGCCCTCTCGCCCTACCACATCTGGGCTGACGAGTACCTGCTCAAGCGCCTGCACTGGCGCCCCAAGCAGCCCCTGACGGTGATGCTGCTTCGCGTCTACCGGCTGGAGCGGCCCGTGGCGCTGCCGCTGCTGCCCGAATACGTGGGCTGCTTCTCCTGGGTGGACCTTCCTGCCGCAGCCCTGGATGGCCTGCCCAGGCACCCCGTGCTGGACGACGCCGAGTTCGCGGCACGGGCCGCCCCTCTGCGGTCTCTGCTGGCAGGAATGACGGCTCCCGCCCGCTAGGGGAGCCGAGCGCTCGCCGGCCGGGAACCTTCCGGGCCAGCCGTGCGTCTGTAGGGCGAGGAGGGAAGAGGTGCGCTCCTTCGTCCTGACCGTGACGGCCCTGGCGCTAGTCGGCGCGGCCCTGGCCTGCGGCGTCGGCGAAGGGCACGGCCCATCGCCGACGCCCGCCGCCGGCGACCTTTCGCCCCGACCGGGCGACGAGCGCCTGCAGCGGGGGCCTGTCTTTATAGACCAGACGAGCATGGTGGAGATGGAGACCTATCCGCCCCAGCATCGTCTGCTGCTGCGGGGCTCCCTGCCCACCCCCTGTCACCGCTTGCGGGCGACCGTCTCCCGCGACGAGGCGCAGGGCGTCATCGCCGTGGAGGTCTACTCGCTGGTGTCGCCCGACGCCGTCTGTGCGCAGGTGCTGGCGCCCTTCGAGGCCAGCCTGTCGCTGGGCAGCGCCACTCGCCGCTACCGGGTGCTGGTGAACGGGGAGCCGGTGGGCAGCATCGGGCCCTAGCGCTGGTCGCGGCCCAGGGGCCTGCGGCCCGGGGGAGTGGGAGGCTGATAGGGCACGGGTATGTACTCCACCGAGGGGCGCCCGGCCCCGGCCTGAGGATACAGCTCCATCAGCTGGTAGACCTCGTGAGGCATGTCGGTCCGCACGTTCAGGCCCAGCTCCCGCGCCTGGGAAACGGTGATGGGATAGTCATGGGTCCAGGTGCCGGAGGTGAGGACAGTGGCCACCCGCTCCGCCTCCTCCGGCGACATGCGCTCCGAGAGTAGCTCCGTCACCGTGCGCTTCATCTGCTGCATGGCCTTGCGGGCAATGTCGGCCAGGATGAGGGTCTGGTCGTCCAGCTCGTTGACGTCTTTCGCCTGAACTGCCTGGAGGATGGAGGCAGCGGGATACTGCCCCACCTGCGGGTCCACCGGTCCCAGCACAGCGTTCTCGTCCATCACCAGCTCGTCGGCGGCCAGGGCGATGAGGGTCCCGCCGCTCATGGCGTAGTGGGGGACGAACACCGTCACCTTCCCGGGCCGCCTGGCCAGGGCATAGGCGATCTGCTCCGAGGCCAGGACGAGACCGCCGGGCGTGTGCAACACCAGGTCGATGGGCACCTGGGGGTCCGTCATCTTGATGGCCCGCAACACTTGCTCCGAGTCGTCCATATCGATAAAGCGCATCACCGGAAAGCCCAGGAAGCTCATGGTCTCCTGGCGGTGGATGAGGGTGATGACGCGGGAGCCCCGCTCTCGCTCCATCTGTCGGATGCAGCGCATGCGCTGCATCTGCAGGCGGTGGCGCTGGAGGAGGGGCTGGAGAGAGATGAGGATGATGAAGATCCAGAACAGGTCGAACAGGCTGAAGCTCGGCATCGTCCCTCCGCTCGGAGGCGTGGTCAGGGGCCATTATAGCCCAAGGTGCCCCCGAGATGCGCCCCGGCCCCCGACGGGGCCGCAGGGCGGGGGCCGGGACGTGCCGGGGGATGTGTGAGGAGAAGTCCCACTAGCGAACGGTGACGGTTATCTCCTTCACCACCGGTGGCTGCAGGGGAGTGTGGTTGTTCTGGACCAGCTGTACGGCCAGCTTGTATGTGCCGGGCTGGACGTTGGTCCAGGTGTGGGTGGTGGTGGCGGTGGCGTGATATGTGCCCTGGGCCGTCACCGCCGGCTGGCCCGGGGTGGTCGGCACCTGCTGGTCGGGCCGCAGGATGTAGAAGTGCACGTGTCCCTGGCCGGGTACCGGCGTCAGCGTCGGCTCCACTATCTGCAGGCCGCTGACGCGCACCTCGACGCGGATATCGCCTGCCGGCAGGGTTGCGCCGGCGCTGGGCGACACGATCTCCACCGAGGGGCCGGCCGGGGTCGGCGTGGCGGCAGCGCCCGCCGCTGGCGTCCGTCCCGGCGTGGGCGTCGCCTCTTCCTCCTCGCAGGCCATGGCGGCCACGCCCAGGGCCAGGACAGCCGTCAGCAGGGCGAGCAGGGCCAAGGGACGTCGCAGCATGGGGACCCTCCTTTCCCGGGACTCGACCTGCCCTTGATACGCCCCGGGACGCGGGGATGGATCTCAGCCTCGGGCTAGACCGGGCCGGAGGACGTGGTGGGTGGCTTCCTCGCCCGAAGGCCCCTAGCGCCTGGGGGTAGGGGTGGTCGTGCGGAGGCCGCTGCGGTTGAGGAGGTCCTGCCAGACCGACTCCGGCACCACCACCTGACGGTTGACCGAGAGGCGCTCCAACCAGTTCTCGGCGGGGGCGTCGTCGGGCACGCCCTTGAGCTGGTCTACCTGGCCCACCGCCTCCAGCACCTCGCCATCGGGCAGGACCAGCGTCATCACCACCGAGCGGATGGTGAGGTCGCGCGGCACCAGGTGCCTCATGCTCAGCCGCAGGAGGGTGGCAATGGCCGAGTTCACCTGGCTGCGGGCGTCCTGCTGGGCCTGGAGCTGCTGGGTGCTGGAGGGCGAGTCGAAGAAGGTCTCCCTGGGCACGGTTATGACCACCAGATATTCGGCCCGTGTGCCCTCGTCGTCGGTCACGATCTCGGCGCTGGGAACGGCCACCACGTCCCTGAACTCCCTGCGCACTACCGAGGCGATGGACCTCACTCGCTCGTCGTTGTCGTTGCCGCGGATGTTGAATTCGGGGCGGTCGTAGGCCAGCTCGCGAGCGCAGGCGCCGGTCAGCACGAGCGCCGCCAGCAGGGCGAGGATGGGGACTGCTTTCTTCATCGCCGTCACCGGACCTAAACGCTGCCGGCAGCCTGGGCTTGGGAGCCATCGACGCGCCGGTAGAAGGGATTCTCGGGCGCCACCTCGTCCTCGGGCCAGACGGCCTTGTCCTCGGCCAGCAGCGGCTGCAGCTCCAGGGTATCCCACAGCCGCTCCAGGTCGCGGCCCACCAGCTCGTCCTTGGCCAGCAGCTCCTGGACCACCGGCGGCGCCAAGTCGCGGTTCTTCCGCAGCAGACGGTAGACGTCGACGAAGGCCTGTCCCAGCAGCACGCATACGTCCTCGCGCTTGCGCGGCGAGCCCAGGGTTGAGGAGACGAAGCCGTTGCTCTCGCTGGGCAGCAACGGGTGGGTGTTGGCCACCGAGAGGATGGACTCGCCGATGCGCAGGTAGCGGCGGCGCTCTTCGGCACTGCAGCGGCGCGGCACCATGCCGAACAGCCCCACCATGGCAGCCGCAATGCGGGTGGCGTTCTCCAGGTCCTTGGACACCCCGGGCTCGTTGTCCTGGAAGAAGAGCCTCTCGGCCACGATGGACCCCACGCTCACCCGCAGCAGCCCCTCCAGCACGTGCTGGGGCTGGGGGTCGTGCTCCTCGATGGGCACGTGGGCCACCATGCCCAGGGCCTCGCCCCGGGGCATGATGGACAGGACTATGGGACGGTACCACTCGCCGCAGAAGTAGCGAAGGGGAAGGAAGTGGCCAGCGAACTCATGGTAGGCCGTCCGCTCGCGGTTGCGCTCGGTGGTGCGGGTGGGCTTGGCAGTGCCGTGGCGGACCGCTGCCAGGGACTCCATCAGGGCATCCCAGGTGACCCAGGGCTTGTCCCAGTCGGGCTGCTCCAGCTCGTGACGGTAGCGCTCCCAGAACTTCTGCGAGTCCCGGTCCAGGGGCCGGCCCGCCTCCACCGCTGCCCTTATTTCCTTCAGGCGCTGTATGTGGTCGTGACGGTAGTTGACCGCGTCTCGAATGACCTGCTCGATCTCGGCCGGACTCAGGCCCACCGTCACCCGGGCGAACTCCCTGCGCTTCTCGGGATCGTCAAGGCTGGGATGGTGGGCGACCTTGGAGAAGTAGAGGGCAGCGATGTCCTCCCGTTCGGCCTCGCCTGGAGTGGTGAAGACCACCGTCTTGCCGAAGCGGCCCGGCCGCCTCATGGCCGGGTCGATAAGGTGGGGGCGGTTGGTGGCCGCGAAGAAGTAGATGTTGTGGGCTGGCGGGCGCGCCGGCGGCAGACGGAGATAGACTGTGGCCCCTCCCAGGTGCAGGTAGGGCGGAACGAACAGCACGTCCAGCAACTCGTTCACCTTGCTGCGCAACAGGCGCGACAGCAGAGGTGGGGAGTCCATGCCGTCCAGCCATACCAGGAAGGGGAAGATGGCCAGGGAGAACCCGCCGGCGCCGCCGAAGAAGGGGAAGGGAATCATCTGCGGAGCGGCGTGCTGGCGGGGCGGGAACTTGCGCTCCCAGAAGGCCTCCCGCGCCGCCGAGTGGTCGAACATCAGCCCGCAGGGGGATATGCAGCCCATCTCGTCGTAGTCGAAGATGCTCCAGATGCTGGCTACCCGGCCGGCCGTGCCCTGGGTCGGGGCGGGCTGCATGCCACCGCGACGCTGCAGCAGCAGCTCCGCCTCATCGATGAAGACCACCGCCCGCCCGAACTCCTTGGCCAGGGCCTCGGCCCGCAGCCGCATATACAGCATCACCAGTACATCGATGGCCAGGAAGGTGGACAGAAAGGCAGACCCGTTGGTGATGATGATGGGCGCGCTCAAGGTGCTGGCGATGGCCTTGGCGATGAGGGTCTTGCCGGTGCCCGGCGGCCCGACCATCAGGATGCCCCGCTCGGGGCGGCCCCCCAGCTCCACCAGCTTCTGCCCCTCAGCCGAGGCGAAGATGCGCAGGGCGGTCAGGATCTGCCTCTTGGCCTCCTCCTGGCCCCTCACGTCATCCATGGAGACGCCCCAGGTGGCCTCTCCAGGGCGGATGATCTTGATCTGCATCAGGTTGAAGATGGCCAGAGGCCCGAACAGGATCAGGAAGTTGATCACCATGAGCAGGGGGAAGGTGAGCAGGTAGGGGAGCAGGAATAGCACGAATTCCGGCCCGAGACCCAGGGCCATCAGGGCCACCGCTACCCCGGCCAGCAACAGGACGATCAGCAACAGCCGCGGCAGGAAGAGAGCGCCCAGGGCGGCCATGGCCACCAGGGCCGGGAAGGGAACGATAAAGACCTCTCGCGGATAGAGGCCGAAGAAGTGGCGGCCCATGGCGGCGATGCCCACCAGGGTCAGGGCTATGAGAAGGGCGTTCTGATAGAAGACCCGGCGGTTCTTCCAGGCCTGGGCCACAGCCGTGCGGCGGCGCACGTCCTCCAGCGAGCGTTGGAAAAGGGCCTGTCGCTCCTCGGGCGAGAGGATGGGCGCCCTCTCCAGCAGCGCGTCCAGGTCGGCCCGCTGGTAGAGGATACCCAGGCTGAACAGGGAGGCGCAGGCTAAGAGAAAGGAGACCAGGCCGTAGACCAGGGCGCCGAAGAGGGGAGCATCGGCGAGGAAATAGGTCACGGCGAAGGCGCCGAACCCCACCGACAGCACGAAAGGCACCGTCAGCAGGCGGGCCAGGCCCCAGAGGGCCCTCGGCGCACCCCCGCCAGCTGTCGCCGTATCCGCCATGGCCAGCGCCCCCGCCGCCGTCCCTATCGAGCCTTTCGATTATACAACGGCCTGGGCAATTATGAACGACTTTCGCAAGGACGCTGGCGAGGACAACCTAGGCCAGGCGACGGAAGGTCTGCAGGATGTCGTAGCCGGTGATGGCCCGCGACTTCTCGGCCATGCTGGCCAGGTAGTCGGCGCTGACCTTGCCCGCCTGCACCCCCTTGGCCAGCACCATCAGCTTGATCTTGGCCGAGGCCTCGTCCTCGAACTCGTTGGTGACGGGGTTGATCATGGAGCCGCCGCCCAGGCGGTAATAGGCCTCCAGGGCCTCTTTGGCCCTTTCGATCTCCTGATCGCTCGGGGTGAAGACTTCGTTCACCACGTCCACCTGAGAGGGGTGGATGACCCAGGCGCCGTCCATGCCCACGCTGGCGGCGATCTGGTTCTTGCGGCGCAACCCCTCACGGATGCGCTCGGCCTCCTCGGGAGGCGTGTCGCGGCGCACGATGTCGGGGTAGACGCAGTCTATGGCATGCAGGCCCGCGGCCTTGGCTGCCACCACCACCGCCTGCTTGGCGTAGAGAAAGTTGGTCTGGTCGCCGCCGAACTCGCCCACCCCCAGGGTGGCGGCGAAGTCGGCGATGCCGAAGATGAGGCCTACCATGCGGTCGGAGGCGGTGGCGATCTCGTAGGCATGGAGGAGGGCCTGGGGGGTCTCGATGAGCACCTCCATCTGGACCCGCGTCTTCCAGCCGCCCTGCTGCTCCAGGGCGTCCAGGAGGCGCGACACATAGCGGATGTCGTCGGGGCCGTAGACCTTGGGCAGGATGATGCCGTGGAAGCGGTCGGGGGCGCCCAGCATCACCGCCTCCAGGTCGCCCAGGAAGAAGGGAGAGCGAATATTGTTGGGGCGGACCGTCACCACCTTGTTGCCGAAGTCCACCGTGTTGAGGGCCTCCACCATGACCTTGCGGCTGGGCTCTCCCTTGAACTCGTAGGGGCAGGCGTCCTCGAAGTCGGCCATGACCAGGTCTGCGTTGGTAGCCGCGGCGTTCTCGTGCATGCGCAGGTTGTGGCAGGGGTAGGTCAGCTCGGTGCGGGGGATGATGAAGCGCCCCTGCTTCTCCAGCACATACATGGCAGCACCTCCTGAGGTAGTGGCACCGGACGCCGGGCCATTGGCCGCAGGCATCCGTGTCCTAGTAGAGCATAAACGGTGCCCCCAGCGCCAGAGGCAGCCTGTCGTGAGGAGGAGCCGATGGTCGTCCCGGCAGTCTGCGATTGGCCAGACCTCGCAAGCGCCGGGAACGTTCGAGGTGCTGACCCGGGAAAGTCGTCACCCTTCCTGGTGGCTGCCTAGTGTTGCCTTTCGCCTCAGAACCCCCACCTGGCACGCCCCGGCCAACAGCGGCCAACTGCCGGCCAGCCTCACCTCAGGCCCTCCGCTATCTTCAAGGTCTCAGGATAGGGCAGGAACTCGCCGACAACGATAGTCAGGCCCCACGGCTCCGGGAAGAAGACCACCGTCGTGGACATGAGACCATCCGGCCGCATCGGCTCCACCACGACGGCGGGTCTGCCCCCGACCGTCGCAGACTTCACACGATCCGCCGGAAACAGCCCCTCAAAACGCCTCTCGGAGTTCCTCTGCTTGATAATGATGACGGTTCGGAATCCACCCCCGACCGACCAGGCTCGAGTTGCATGATCCACCCGACCGTCGCAGGTGAAGATGGGCGGAATGGGATCCGAGTACCAGATCTCAACGGCGCCAGGAGGAAGGTAGGTGGGCTGGATCTCAAAGGGGGTGCCCTGCACCAGCTGCCAGTCGTGGTGCCAGTCCCGCTTTCCTGTGCACCGCTCAAGGCCCTCCCCCATGCCCAGCGTTACACCGTTGATAGTCCCGACGAACGGTGGCTTCTTGGCCTCCTCCTCCCGTTGCCGTGCCGCCGCCTGCCACTCCTCCGAGGGGATCTCGGTCGGGGGCAGTGCCGCACTCGAAATCGCGGGCTGGGCCTGAGCAGGCTCCTGGGGCCCAGCCAGCAGACGGACGACGAAGAAGGCCACCAGAGCGGCGACGATGAGCTGGATGAACAGCAACACTAGGAGCTTCCGCCGCATCCCATGCACCTCCCACCGGCTCGAGCAACGGCCCTCGCCGTCAGGCTCATATCATATTAGAGGGCTCGCGTTGTCAATCACCACAGTTGGCGCGCTCTGCCAGGTTCGTTACAGCCGACAGTCCGCTTCCAGCTCGAAGTAGGACAGCCGGTGGGCGAACGTGGCTCCAACCACATGCTCCCATATAATAAACGCAAAGGCGCGGGAGAAATTCTGTGGACTTCAGGGAGCTGCGGTTGGAGCGGCACGGGGCAGTGGCGCTGCTCTGCCTGGACCGTCCCCACAAGCACAACGCCCTGGGCCGCCGCCTGGCCGAGGAGCTCTACGCCGCCCTGGACGCCCTCGAGGCGGACGACGAGGTGAAGGCGGCCGTCATCACCGGCGCCGGCGACCGCGCTTTCTGCGCCGGGGCCGATATGTCCGAGCAGGTGGCCGATCCGACCATGCCCCAGGCCACCGGCCGCGCCCTGGCCAAGGTGCTGCGCTTCCCCAAGCCCATCATCGCCGCCGTCAACGGCTACGCCTACGGCGGCGGCGCCCTTCTGGCCATCAACTGCGACCTGCGGCTGGCCTCGCCCAACGCCCGCTTCCGCTTCGTGGGGGTCAGCTACGGCCTGGTGGTGGGGGCGGCCCAGCTCCCCCGCATCGTCGGCCTGCCCGCCGCCAAGGAGCTGGTCTTCACCGCACGGGTAGTGGAGGCGGAGGAGGCCCTGCGCCTGGGTCTGGTGGACCGACTGGTGCCCCAGGGCGAGCTGGTGACCGAGGCGCTGGCCCTGGCCGGGCAGATGGCTGCCCACTCCCTTTCCGCCCTCAAGGCGGCCAAGGAGGTGCTGGAGCTGGCCCTGGACAACCGCCAGGCGCTCCTGCGGGAGGCGGAGGTGAACCAGGCTCTGCGCCAGGGCGAGGAGCACCGCCAGCTTTTCCGCGAAGCGGCCCGCCGCGTCACGGGCCAGGACGTCGGCGGCTGATGCGCCCCCAACTCCTCCGCGGTCGCCCCCCGCGGGGGTGGGGTTCTATAATGGGCATGGAAAGCATTCGCTTGCGCAGAGGAGGACTATGGCCACCGCCAACGTCCCCGTAACGGTGGACGACCCCGTCAACGTGGCCATCCTGTCCGTCTCGGAGGACAGGCTGCAGGGCTTCCTGCGGGACCCCCTCGGCGAGATAGCTCGCCGCACTGGCCTCCCCATCGAAACCGTCGTCGAGCGTATCCGCGCCATGCTAGAGGCGGGGACCATCCGTCGCGTTCGTCAGACCCTCGTCACCACCAACCTCGCCCACGGTGCCCTGGTGGCCTGGGAGGTGCCGCAGGAGCGGCTGCATGCAGCGTTCGACTTCATGTTCCGCGAAGACCCCTTCAGCGGACATGTGGTCATCCGCACCACCGATGTGGCCAGTCCCGGTTCGACTTACAAGCTGTGGACGACGGTGAAAGTGCCCCAGGGCTTCTCCCTGGAGAAGCATTGCCAGCTGCTGGCGGAGCGGGTGGGCACCCTGCGCTTCCGCATCATGCCGGCCAAGGCCCTCTTCGTGCTGGGAGTAGGGCACACCCGACGGCGCGGCCTGCAGCCGGGGGCCAAGTCCGATACCCCCGCGCGGGTGCACTGGATCAAGGAAGAGCAGCTCAGCCAACTCGAGTGGCGGGTGCTCGCCGCCCTCAAGCGTGAGTTTCGCCCCGAAGAGATAGTGCCCGACATCTGGCGGGCGCGAGCGGCCGAGGCGGACGTCGACCTGGAGACCTTCTATCGGGTGGCCGAGGCCCTGGACCGCCGTGGCCTCATCGGGCGGTTCTCTACCTTCCTGGAGCACTACAAGCCAGTGGCGGGCGGCCAGCGGGTGGCCCGTTACAACGCCCTCTTTCACTGGGCGGTGCCGCCGGGGCTGGAGGTGAAGGCGGGCCAGGAGATAGGCCGCCACCACATCCTCACCCACTGCTACTGGCGGGAGGCGGGGCCCGAGTTCCACAACGTGAACCTGATGGCAGTAGCCCACGGGCAGGAGAAGGACTGGCTGCTGGCCCACAAGGCAGCCATCGACAGCCACCTGGCCGAGGTGGGCATACCGGTCCTCTACACCAACGTCTTCTGGGGCGGCCGCAGCGAGATCAAGCCCTCGGAGATATTTCCCCTGGCCTACGTGGAGTGGTGCCAGCGCATGGGCGTGGACCCCGAGGCCATGCGCTGCTGAGGGCGGGGCAGGCAGGAGGCCGGGGAGATGCAGGTGGGCGCCTTCGAGGTAGTGGAGCCTCTCCCCGACCTGGACCGCCCCACGCTGATACTGGCGCTGCAGCCCTGGATAGATGTGGGGTCGGTGGGCACCATGGCCCTGGCCTTCCTGGAAGAGGCCTGGGGCGCCCAGCCGCTGGCCCAACTGTCCCGCCCCGGCCACTTCTACGACTTCACCCGCTACCGTCCGACCCTGTACCGACGCGGCGACCGGCGCGAGGTGACGGTGCCCAACACCTTCGTCCGCTGGTGTCGCTCCCAGGGCCAGGGGTGGGTCCTAGTGCACGCCCTGGAGCCCCACAGCCATGGCGAGGACTACGTGGAGTCCCTCGTGGAGCTGATGGCGCGCCTGGGGGTGGCCCGCTACTGCCTCATCGGCAGCTACTACGGCCCTGTGCCCCACACTCGGCCCCTGGTCATCACTGGCTCCTCCTCGGAGCCATACCTGCTGGAAAGGATGCGGCAGGCAGGAGTGCGCGAGAGCCGCTACGAGGGGCCCACCACGATCCTCACCCTGGCCACGGAGCAGGCCCGCAGCCGCGGCATAGAGGCCCTTTCGCTGCTGGTGCAGGTGCCTGCCTACGCCCAACTGGAACGGGACTACCGCGGACTGGTGGAGCTGCTGCAGGCCTTGGGGCGGGTCCTGGAGGTGTCGCTGCCCCTGGAGCGGCTCTGGCAGGAGGCGGAACGACAGTACGGCAGTCTGGACGAGCAGGTGCGGCGCGACCCCCGCCTCAAGGCGTGGGTGGAAGACCTGGAGCGGGCCTACGATCAGGAGCTAGCGAGCCAGCCGTCTCCCGAGCCGCCGCCCCTCTCGCCGGAGCTGGAGCGCCTGCTGGAGGACATCGAGCGGCGATGGGAGGGGCCGCCGCCCCCGGCCCCGCCGTCGCCCTAGGCCTGGGCAGGTTTAGACAGTCAGAAGTTTATAAACTTTCCGTTCTTGACGCCTTTGCAAAAAAATTCGTGTCGCCTAATGGTTGACATTAGGTACCCCTTATGGTATCCATTTGGCTGAGAGAATTACAGCTGCGGGAGGTAACCATGCGCCGCGTCGTTGCCCTGGCCCTGATGGCACTCCTCGGCCTGCTGGCCGCCGCCTGCGCCGGCGAGGAGTCGACGCCGCAGGGCGCTAGCCAGAAGCTGGTGGTGGCCGTCCAGCCCACTCTGGCCACCGGCGAAATGCTCGAGAAGGCCCGCCCCCTGGAGCAGTTCCTGGAGGGTCGGCTCGGCGACGTGGACGTGGAGATCTACGTCCCCACCAGCTACGCGGGCATCGTCGAGGCGCTCCGCTTCGGCCATGCCCAGGTGGCCTTCATGAGCGCCTGGCCCTCCTACCTCGCTACCAGGCTGGCCGATGCCGACCTGGTGCTGGCCGAGGTGCGAGAGGTCATCCATGGCGACCAGAAGGTGGAGGCGCCCTATTACTACTCCTACTGGGTGGTCCGCACTGACAGCCCCTACAGTTCACTGGCCCAACTCAGGGGTAAGAAGGCCTGTTTCCCCAGCCCCCTGTCGACCTCCGGCTTCGTCGGGCCTATGGGGCGCCTGGTGGAGCTGGGCTTCCTGCAGACGCCCTCTTCCGGGCAGGTGGACCCCAAGTCCTTCTTCTCCGACTACATCTTCGGTGGCGGATACCAGCAGTGCTGGCAGGCCCTGAAGAGCGGGCAGGTGGACGTGACCATCATCGCCGGCGATGTGCCCGAGCCCCTCTACCGGGAGGTCCTGGCCAACACCCGCCAGCTGGAGAGCCAAGGGCCGCTGCCGTCCCACGCCGTCGTCTTCGGCAAGAGCCTGCAGGAGCCGCTGCGGTCGCGGGTGCTGGCGGCCGTCGAGGCCCTGGGGGCCCCCGAACAGCGGGACCTGATGCGCCAGTTCATCTCGGCCCTGTTCGTGGGGTTCCAGCGCAGCAACGCTGAGGAGCATTTGGGTGCCCTGCAGCGCTACCTGAGCCTGACGCGGTTGCAGTACACCGAATCCCTGGCCGTGTCCAGATGACCCGGGGCTGAGGGAGAGCGTGGAGGCTTCCTGGGCCGTCCGTGCCCACGACCTCTGGTTCGCCTATCGCGGCCAGGCCTGGGTCCTGAAGGGGCTCCATCTGGAGGTGCCCCGCGGGGCCTTCCTGGCCATCATGGGGCCTTCCGGGGCCGGCAAGAGCACCCTCCTGCGGCTGCTGGCCGGGCTGCTGCGTCCCCAGCGTGGGCACATCGAGGTGCTGGGCTGGCCAGTGGGCGATGGCCGTCGGCCGCGGGCCCAGGTCGGCTACATACCCCAGCAGTTGGGGCTGGTCCGCAACATGAGCGCCCTGGAGAACGTCCTGATGGGCGCCCTGGGGCGGCTGCGCGGGCCGGCACCCTATCTGGGCCTCTTTCCCCGCGCCGAGGCCGCCCACGCCATGGGCCTGCTGGAGGAGCTGGGCATCGGCCACAAGGCACGGGAGAAGGCCTACCAGCTCAGCGGCGGGGAACGCCAGCGGGTGGCCATCGCCAGGGCGTTGATGCAGCGGCCCCAGGTGGTCCTGGCCGATGAGCTGGTATCGGACCTGGACCTGCCCCGCGCCGCCGAGGTGCTCTCCATCATGCGCCGACTGGGGGAGGTCCAGGGCGTCACCTTCGTGGTGAACATGCACGAGCTGCCCCTGGTCCAGGACTACGCCGACCTGGTGGTGGTGCTGCGGGAGGGGCAGATAACCTATCGGGGGGCGGCGCGCCAAGTGACCTGGGCGGAGCTGGAGGGGACGCCGACATGAGATGGGAGCTGGTAGGCCGACGTGACCTTCTGCTATGGCTAGCGGGGGCGGTGCTCCTGTCCCTCGCGCTCCAGCGGCTGGGGTTCTTCGATGCCGAGCGGCTGGGGAGGGGGGCCACCAACCTGGTCACCTTCGCCCGCGACGCCGTGCCTCCCGATCTGGACATCCTCCCCCTGGCTGGCCGCGCCCTGTGGGAGACGGTGCAGATGGCCTTCGCTGGCACGCTGCTGGGCTTCTTGCTGGCCCTGCCCCTGGCCTTTCTGGGCAGTCGTGTCCTCTCGCCTCTACCACTGGTCCTGCTTTCGCGGCTGGTGGTGGCGGTGACGCGGACGGTGCCGGCCCTGCTGTGGGCAGTGCTGTTCGTCATCGTGGTGGGGCTGGGGCCCCTGGCCGGCACCCTGGGGCTCGCCCTCTACACTGTGGGATATCTGGGCAAGCTCTACTCGGAGCTGTTCGACGGGGTGGACCCGGAAGTGGTGGAGGCCATGCGCGGGGTGGGAGCCTCGCGCCTGCACCTGGCCCGCTTCGTCCTGTGGCCGGAGAGCGCCAACGCCATCATCAGCCAGCTGCTGTTCATGCTCGAATACAACGTGCGGGCGTCGTCCATCCTGGGCTTCGCCGGCGCCGGCGGCATCGGGTTTTATGTCAACATCTACCTGCAGAGCCTGGAGTACACTCGCCTGGCCACCCTGCTCCTGCTGATCCTGGCCGTGACTTTGGCCATGGACGCCTTCAGCGCCTGGGTGAGGGGACGCTACCTCCTCAGCGGCCGCTGAGGTAAGTCTACAGGAGGTCGCCCAGGGCTGACTTGACGGACCCCTTCTCGCGGAAGGCGTCGATGACCTGGCGGGCGATGAAGTCCATGTGGACTTCGTCGGCCCCGTCCACCAGGCGGGCAGCGCGGGCCCCCCGCATCATCCGCTCGAGGGGCGTGTCGGTAGAGTAGCCCAGGGCGCCGTGGACCTGGATGGCCCGGTCGATGACCCGCCACAGGGTGTTGGCAACGTGGACCTTGGCCATGGCCACCTCCTGGCGGAAGGGCAGGCCCTGCTCGATCTTGTAGGCCGAGTGCAGCACCATCAGCTTGGCGATGTAGATCTCCATGGCCGACTCGGCGATCATCCAGCGGATGGCCTGCTTCTCGTAGAGGTAGGAGCCGTGGGCGTAGCGCTTCAGGGCCCTGTCGACCATCATCTCCAGGGCCATCTCCGCCTGGCCGATCCAGCGCATGCAGTGGGCCAGGCGTCCGTGGCCCAGGCGGAACTGGCCCAGCAGGTGCCCATGGCCGCGGGGGCCCAGCATGTTGGCGGCCGGCACCCGCACGTTGCGCAAGTAGATTTCGCCGTGATTCCCCTCGCCGCCCATGGTGCTGATGGTGCGAACCAGCTCCCAGCCCTCGGTGGGGATGTCCACGATGAAGGCCGAGTTGCGGGCCTGGGGCGGGTCGGCATCGGGGTCGGTGCAGGCGATGACGATGGCGAAGGAGGCGCCCCTGGCGCCCGAAGCGAACCACTTGTGTCCGTTGATGACCCAGTAATCGCCCTCCTGCACCGCCCGCGTCTGGATGAGGGTGGGGTCGGAGCCGGCCACCTCCGGCTCGGTCATGGCGAAGCAGGAGCGGACGCGCCCCTCGGCCAGGGGGCGCAGGTACTTCTCCTTCTGCTCGTCGGTGCCCCAGTGCAGGAGGGTCTGCATATTGGGCTCGTCGGGGGCCTGACAGTTGAGCACGAAGGGGCCGATGCCGGCCCGGGCCGCCTCGGCCTGGACGAAGGCCATGGCCACCGGCCGCAGCCCCATGCCGCCCCACTCGGGGGGCAGGTGAGGGTTCCAGAGGCCCTGCTCCCGCGCCCGCTGGCGCAGACGGCCTATGGCCCTCACCCACTCCTCGCGGGGAGCGTCCTGCAGCTCCCTTTCCACCGGCGTCACTTCGCCATCGATGAAGGCGCGGACCTTCCTGCGCACCTCCTCGATGTCCGGCGGCAGGGTGAAATCGATGGCCATGGCTGCACCTCCTGCAACGTTTATGGGAGCCGTCCAGAGACCGTATTCAGGCCTATCATCGGCGCTATTATAATGGTCGTGGCCTCGTCGCGACAGAGGCACGCCAGCGCAGGCAGGTGCGCTCATGGGAAAGGACGTCCCCGGCATCAAGATGGACAACCTGGTGGCTTGGTTTCGGGCCAACGTGGCCGAGGTCCAGGACCTGGAGGCGCGGCTTATCGGTCACGGACGCTCCAACCTCACCTACAAGCTGGAAGCGCCCGATGGCCGCGCCTGGGTGCTCAGGCGCCCGCCCCTCTCCCACGTTCAGCCCACCGCCCACGATATGGCCCGCGAGTTCCGCGTCCTCTCGGCCCTCAAGGACACGGAGGTGCCGGTGCCACGGCCCCTGGCCTTCTGCGGCGATGCCGAGGTCATCGGCGCCCAGTTCTACATCATGGAGTTCGTGGACGGCTTCGTGCCCTCCAACCCCCAGGAGGTGGCCCGCCGCTACGACGAGGCCCAGCGCCGCCGCATGGCCGAGGAGCTCATCGACGACCTGGTCAAGCTGCACGCCATTCGGCCCGATGAGGTGGGCCTCTCGGACTTCGGTCGCCCCGAAGGCTACCTGGCGCGGCAGGTGAGGCGTTTCAGCGAGCAGTGGCAGCGCATCAAGTACCGAGAGGTGCCGGAACTGGACGAGCTGTGCCGCCGACTCAACAGCTTCACCATGCCCGAGAGCGACCATTCCATCGTCCACGGCGACTACAGGCTGGACAACGCCATTCTGGATGAGCAGGGCCACATCATCGCCATCCTGGACTGGGAGATGGCTACCCTGGGCGACCCCCTGGCAGACCTGGGAATGCTACGCATGTACTGGGCGCGGGGCGAGGACGACGCCCTGCGGGTGGCAGCGGGTGGCCTGACAGCCCTGCCTGGCTTCCCTTCGTGGGAAGAAGTGGCCCAGCGCTACGCCCAGAAGAGCGGCCGTGACCTGGTGAACCTGGACTACTACATCGTCCTGGCCCACTTCAAGCTGGCGGTCATCCTGGAGAACATGTACGCCCGCTACCTGGCAGGTGGCACGGTGGGCGAGGGGTTCGAACTGGTCGGAGAGCAGGCCATCAACCTGGCCCGCCGCGGCCTGGAGGTCGCCAACCGCTCCAACATGCCCCAGCTACGGGGCGAGCAGGCCTAGCGCAGTCGCTGCGATGGGTCCCGCTGTAGCTGGATGGGCGGCGGGATGAGCCTGGGCGCGCTTCCCGGCAGCAGGCCCATCGCCTCGCCAGCGAGGGAGTCGTCCCGCACGAAGGTCATGACGGCCTCGGCCACCTCCTCTGGCCTAAGCTTGGGCATGTTCTGCAGATAGGCGCGCCACTGCTCTGCCTCGGGGCCTTCCAGGTCCTGCAGGCCGCGATACACTAGCGGCGTGTCCACCACACCGGGACAGACGCAGTTGACCCGTATGTTGGCCTCGTCCTTGAGGAAGACCAGCGAGCGGGTGAGCCCCACCACCCCGTGCTTGGCAGCGCAGTAGACCGGGTCGGGCTGGTAGCCGATGATGCCCGCCAGGGAGGCGGTGTTGACGATGACGCCGCCCCCGCGACGACGCATGGCCGGCACCGCCACCTGCACACCGGCAATGACGGACCACAGGTCTACGTTCAGCGTGCGCTCCCATTGCTGCCTGGGAGTCTCGGGAAAACGCGGGCGTCCGGTGGTGACGCCGGCATTGTTGTGCAGGATGTCCAGACCGCCGAAGGTCTCTTCGGCGAAGGCTACCATCCGCTCCAGGTCCTCCCAGCGGGTCACGTCCACCGCCACGAAGGCGGCGCGGCCGCCCTTATCCTCTACGAGGCGCACCGTCTCGCGTCCGCCCTCCTCGTCCACGTCGGCCACCACCACGGCAGCGCCGGCAGATGCCAGGGCCAGTGCGGTGGCCCGACCTATGCCCGAGCCGCCGCCAGTGACTATCGCTACCTTGCCCTTAGGGTCCATGGCCACCTCCCTGCTAGGGTCTGACCAGCTCCCGCAGCAGCCCACGGGTCAGCTCCGCCCGCTGAGCGGGGTCCTCGGCCGGCACGATGGGCTGGAGCACCGGCACCGTCACTCCGTTGCGACAGTAGGACTCCAGCTTGTCCATGCACTCCTGAGGGGAGCCGAACACGAGCAGCTCTTCCAGCAGGCTGTCGGGCACCAGCTCCGCCGCCGTTTGCCGGTCTCCCGCCTGCCATGCCTCCAGCATCGGACGGATGCTCTCCCCCCTGCCCAACCACTGGTGGAAGGCGGCGTAGACAGGCGAGGTCAGATACACCACTGCCAGACGCCTGCCCACCAGCCTCACCACGGCATCGGGCAGGGGCGGCAGGACGAATATGCGGCACACCACCTCCAGCGCCTCCGGGTCGCGTCCCGCCCGGCGAGCGCCCTCCTTGGCAGCCGCCACCACCTTGGGCACGTCCCCGGGGGCCAGCCAGTTGATGATGACCCCGTCGGCCACCTCTCCCGCCAGACGCAGCATGCCCTCCCTGAGAGCGGCCACGAAGATGGGAGGCGGATCGGCCAGCCTCCGCGAAAGCCGGAACCCCTGCACGCCCAGAAGCTCGCTGCTGCCTCGCTCGCCCGTCATCACCCGGCGCAGGAAGGCTACCGTCTCCCGCATGTAGGCCAGCGGGCGCTCCATCCTGCGGCCGTTCCACCGCTCGACGATGACCTGGGTGCTGACGCCGATGCCCAGACAGAAGCGGCCCGGCGCCAGCTCAGACATGGCCATGGCAGTCTGGGCCAGGACGGCCGGCCCGCGAGTGTAGATGTTGGCGATGGCCGTCCCCACGCGCAGTCTGCTGCCCCAACACAGGGCAGCCGCGGCGGGCACGAAGGCGTCGGCACCGTCCACCTCCGCCGTCCAGGCATCGGTATAGCCCAGGGACTCCAGCTCCTGGACCACCTCGCGGTGGGCGGAGAGAGGGATGCCTTCCAGCGGCAATGTGATGCCCCAGCGCATGTGTCGGCTCCCGATAGGTGTTCGGCCCTTTTGGGGCAGCTTGGCCCCATTCTAGCAACGGCCCAGCAAGGGGTAAACGGGCGCCGGCCTGCGCCTGGACGCCCTCGGGCAGCAGGGGCATAGTAGAGCTGTGGACGACGAGAGCGACGCCATCGTCATCGGCGGAGGCGTCGTCGGCTGCGCCGTTGCCTACAGCCTCGCCTCCTGCGGCCTCCAGGTGCTGCTTCTGGAGCGGGGCGGGCTGGCCGAGGAGGCATCGGGGGCGGCGGCGGGGATGCTCGCCCCCCTGGCCGAGGCCCATGGCCCCGGCCCTTTCCTGGAGCTGTGTCTGGCCGGCCTCGCCCTGTTCCCGTCGCTCGCCCGCGAGTTGGAGGAGGCTACCGGCCTGGACATCGGCCTGTCGCGCTGCGGGCTGCTGCGGGTCGCCCTGACCGACGAAGACGAGGAGTCGTTGCGCCGCCGCTACCGCTGGCAGCTCGACACGGGCCTGCCCCTGACCTGGCTGGAGGGCGAAGAGGCCCGGGCGGTGGAACCGGCCCTGTCGCCGGGGGTGAGGGCCGCCGTCCTCTCGGAGGCCGAGGGGCAGGTGGAGCCGCAGCTCCTGGCCCACGCCCTGGCCCGGGCAGCCCAGGCCCGGGGTGCCCGCGTCCTTCTCTCGACGCCCGTGCTGGGAATCGTCCGCCGAGGCCGTCGGGTCTACGGGGTGCGGACGCCCAGCGGCATCGTGCGCGGGCGGCAGGTGGTAGTGGCGGCCGGCCCCTGGACCGGGCGGCTGCTGGCAGGCATCGGCCTCCATCTGCCCACCCCGCCCCGGCGCGGGCAGATGCTGGCCTACCGCGGCCGACCGGTGGGGCGCATCGTCTGGGGCCCGGAAGGTTATCTCGCCCCCAAGGCGACGGGCGTAACGTATGCCGGCGCCACCGTCGAGGCTGTGGGCTTTCGCCGTCGGACCACCCAGCGGGGACTGCGGAGGCTGCAGCGTATGGCCCGCACCCTGGTGCCCGCCCTGGGACGGGCGGAGGTGGCAGCGGCCTGGGCAGGGCTACGGCCCGGCTCCCCCGACGGCCTCCCCATCATTGGCCCGGTGCCCGGCTGGGATGGGCTGAGCGTCGCTAGCGGCCACTTCCGCAACGGCGTCCTTCTGGCCCCCATCACCGGCCGCCTGCTCGCCCAGGCCCTCACGGGACAGCCTACGGACCTGCCCCTGGACCCTTTCAGCCCGGCCCGCTTTCTCGCCTAGGGCGCGAACCGGGAAGCGAGACGTCTGGCCGCCTCCCGTGGATCGGGAGCGGAGACGACCGCCGCGATGACCGCCACCATATCCGCCCCCGCCGCCAGCACGGCATCTATGTTCTCCTCGTTGATGCCGCCGATGGCGCAGACCGGCAACTGCACAGCAGCCTTGATGGCCCGCAGCACCTCCAGGGTGGCGGGGCGGGTGTCCTGCTTGGAGGTGGTGGGGAAGAGCCGACCGACGGAGACGTAGCTGGCGCCGTCGGCCTGCGCCATCGACGCCTCATGGACGTTGTTGGTGGAGCAACCGACGATGAAGCCGGGAGGGACGATGCGCCTGACCTCTGCCACCGGCAGGTCCTTCTGCCCGACGTGGACGCCGTCGGCCCCACAGACCAGGGCCAGGTCCACGTGGTCGTTGACGATGAACAGGGCGCCGTGCTCGCGACACAGGCGGGCCATCTCGCGGGCAACGGGGAGCTGGAGGCCCTTTTCGCGGGTCTTGTCGCGCAACTGCAGCAAGCGGGCGCCCCCTTCCAGGGCGGCCCTGGCCACCTCCAGCTCCCGTCCCTGGGCGCCGGCTGCCGGGTCGACTATGACGTACAGGCCTCGCAGATTCACCGACGGCAAGTAAAATAACAGAAGGTGTCCGCGTGGTGAAGGGCTTCCTGCGCCGCTACTGGCTGGCGCTGCTCATCCCCTCCCTGGCCGCGTCCCTGGTCGCCGCCCTGTGGCTGGCGCCTCCCACCCGGCTGGCCCTGCAGACAGCCCTTCTCTACCCTCAGGTGCTGGTCCCCCTGCCGGGGCCGCTAGCGGCCCTGGCCGGCCCCCAGCCCCATACGGAGACGGTGTCCCTGCAGGCAGGCCAGTCAGGGGAGACTTTCGAGGCGGACATATACCGTCCCCCGGGCAACGGGCCTCGGGGGGCCCTGCTGGTGGTCATCGGAGCGGCGCCGGCGGCCCGCCACGACCCCCGTGCCGTCCGGCTGGCCCAGGGGGTGGCCCGCAGCGGCATCGTGGTTATGGTGCCTGTGCTGCCCCGCCTCAGCCGAAAGGTCTTATCGCCGGAGGACGTGGAAGTGGTGGTCCAGTCCTTCCTGTACCTGCGTTCCCTGCCCTACGTGGACCCGGGGCGGGTGGCCATTCTGGGCTTTTCGGTGGGCGAGGGCATCGCCATGGCCGCGGCTGCCGACCCGCGCATCCGCGACGACGTGGCCGCCCTCGGGTCTTTCGGCGGCTACCACGACGTGCGGGAGCTCATCGTGTCGGTGGCCACAGGGACTATCCTGGTCGACGGACATAGGGAACCGTGGCAGCCCGACCCATGGGCGGAGGAGGTCCTGAAGACCAGCCTCCTCTACTTCGTGCCCGACCGACGCGAACGGGACCTTCTGGCCGCAGCCCTGGACGCCGGCGGTCGCCTCCCCGGCGGCACCCTCTCGCCGACGGCGTCCCTGGTGCAGGCGGTGCTGCTGGAGAGGGACCCGACGCGCGCTCACCAGCTGCTGGCGCAGGCGCCGCCGGAGCTGGCCCGGACCCTCGACCTGCTGTCGCCCCGCAGCTACACGGCCCAGGTGCAGGCCGAAGTGTTCATCGTGGCCGACCGCCACGACCCGCTGGTGCCCTACACCGAGTCGGTCCGCCTGCGGCACGACCTCATGGCCCAGGGGAAACCGACCCGCTACGCCGAGATCGCCATCTTCAGGCACGTGAACCCGCGCCTGGAGACGAACCCCGCCTCTTTCCTGGCCGATTTTCTGCGGCTGTTCTTGCAGACCTACGCGCTGCTGGAGCGCCTGCGCTAGGCGGCCCGCTGCCGCATCATGCGGATGCGCTCCCGCATGCGCTCCACGGCCGGCTGGGCGCGCTCCCGTAGCCGCTGGCGGACCTCGTAGCCTCGCGATGGCGCGGTGAGCATGCCCAAGGCGAAACCGGTGGCGATGCCCAGAAGGAAGCCCATCAGAAGCCACTTCGTCATACCCCGTCACCCCCTGATGAATCGAGCCGGTCGTGTCTGGGCCTCCACCATTCTACCATCTCCGGGGGCGCCCCCGCCCACCATGCGCACCACCTCGATGACGTCCCCGTCCTGGATGACGACTTCCGGCCAGCGATGGCGCGGCACCACCTCACCGTTCCTGGCAACAGCCAGCCAGCGCTGGTTGACGGGCAGGGAGCTGACGTATTCGGCCACTGTCAGGGGGCGCTCCAGGGACTGCTCGCGCCCGTTGATGACCACACGTATCATGTCCGTCTGCCCACCTCCGCCCAGGCGACGTCCAGGGCCGAGCGCAGGGCGGCAGCCGACGCCTGCGGCTCCCCACTACCCAAAATAGCCGAGATGACGGCCACCCCCGACGCGCCGGCGGCCATGACCTCGGACACCGTCCCGGGCGTGATGCCGCCGATGGCGAGGACCGGAATGCGGACCAACTCGCGCACGCGAGCGATGAGGCCCGGGCCTGCCGGGACGGCATCGGGATGGGAACGGGTGGGATAGACAGGCCCCACCACCACATAGTCGGCACCCTCGGCCTCGGCCCTGGCCGCTTCGTCGGGAGAGTGGACCGAGCGCCCTACCAGCCTGTCCTGCCCCAACAGGCGCCTGGCCACAGCCACAGGCAGCCCCTCCTGGGGCAGGTGGACGCCGTCGGCTCCAGCGGCCAGGGCCACATCAGCCCGGTCGTTGACCAGGAGCAGGGCACGGCCGGCGGTGGCCCGTCGCAGGGCCTGCGCCAGCGCCAGCAGTTCGCGCGCCGGCAGGTCCTTCTCCCGCAGCTGGACCAGGTTGGCCCCGCCGGCCACGGCCTGCGCTACCGCCCACGGAAGGTCGGAGCACAGGCGGCGGTCCGTCACCAGCATGAGGCAGGGGACTGGAAAGAAGGGGCGGCCCAGGTCTCGCACCCCCGCTCGCCGCCTGCGGCTACATGCTGGAGGCCGGCCGCGGCACGCCCTCGGTAGGGCTGGAGGCCTCGGCCAGGGGCTTCTTGGGGATGCGGCCTGCCAGATACGCCTTCCGTCCCGCCTCCACGCCCAGACGGAAGGCCTGGGCCATCAGCGCCGGGTCCCTGGCCTGGGCGATGGCCGTATTCACCAGGACGGCATCGGCGCCGACCTCCAGGGCCAGGGAGGCATCGGAAGGGGCACCCAGCCCCGCGTCCACCACCACCGGCACCCGGGCGTTCTCGACGATGATTTGGAGCTCCTCCAGGGTGAAGATGCCCCTGCCGGAGCCGATGGGGGAGCCCAGGGGCATGACGGTGGCGCAGCCGACCTCCTCCAGTTGCCGCGCCAGCACCGGGTCGGCGTGGATGTAGGGCAGGACCACGAAGCCGTCGGCCACCAGCTTCTCGGCCGCCCGCAGGGTGCCGATGGGGTCGGGCAGCAGATAGCGGGGGTCGGGCACCACCTCCAGCTTTATCCAGTTGCTGCCCGTCAGCTCGCGGGCGAGCTGGGCTGTGAAGATGGCCTCCTCGGCCGTGCGGCAGCCGGCAGTATTGGGCAGGATCTGATAGCGGGTCCAGTCGATGTAGTCCATCAGATTGGGCTCGTCGGGACGGTCCAGCGGTAGGCGGCGGATGGCCACCGTCACCATTTCGGCGCCCGAGGCCTCGATGGCCGCCACCATCTCTTCCATGCTGCGGAAGCGCCCCGTTCCCACTATGAGGCGAGAGCGAAAGCGCTTGCCGGCTATCTCCAGATAGTCGTCCATCGCGTGCACCATCCCCTCACGTCTCCAGGTAGATGCGGCCGCCGGCCTGACGGAACTCGTGCGCCTTCTCCCGCAGGCCCACCTCGATGGCCTCCTCGAGGCGGATGCCCTTCTTCTCGGCATACTCGCGCACGTCCTGGGTGATCTTCATGGCGCAGAACTTGGGCCCGCACATGGAGCAGAAGTGGGCCAGCTTGGCGCCGGGGGCGGGAAGGGTCTCGTCATGGTAGGCGCGGGCCGTCTCCGGGTCCAGGGCCAGGTTGAACTGGTCCTCCCAGCGGAACTCGAAACGGGCCTTGGACAGGGCGTCGTCCCAGCGCCGCGCGGCCGGGTGGCCCTTGGCCACATCGGCGGCGTGGGCGGCGATGCGATAGGCGATGACCCCCTGCTTCACGTCCTCGCGGTTGGGCAGCCCCAGGTGCTCCTTGGGGGTCACATAGCAGAGCATGGCCGTGCCGTACATGGCGATCATGGCCGCGCCAATGGCCGAGGCGATGTGGTCGTATCCGGGAGCGATGTCCGTCACCAGCGGGCCCAGGGTGTAGAAGGGCGCCTCGTGGCACAGCTCCATCTGCAGGTCCACGTTTTCCTTGATCTTGTGCATGGGCACGTGGCCCGGGCCTTCGATCATCACCTGCACATCGTATTCCCAGGCGATCCTGGTCAGCTCGCCCAGGGTGCGCAGTTCGGCGAACTGGGCCTCGTCGTTGGCATCGGCGATGGAGCCCGGGCGCAGACCATCGCCCAGCGAGAGGGAGACGTCGTAGGCGCGGGCGATCTCGCAGATCTCGCGGAAGTGGGTGTAGAGGAAGTTCTCCTGATGGTGGGCCAGGCACCAGGCGGCCATGATGGAGCCGCCCCGGGAGACGATGCCCGTCACCCGCCGCGCCGTCAGGGGGATGTAGCGCAGCAGGACGCCGGCGTGGACGGTCCAGTAATCCACACCCTGCTCCGCCTGCTCGATGAGGACGTCGCGGTAGACCTCCCAGGAGAGGTCCTCGACTCGTCCGCCCACTCGCTCCAGGGCCTGGTAGATGGGCACCGTGCCCACCGGCACCGGCGAGTTGCGCAGGATCCACTCGCGCGTGGTGTGGATGTACTTGCCGGTGGAGAGGTCCATCACCGTGTCGGCACCCCAGCGGATGGCCCAGACCATCTTCTCCACCTCCTCAGCCACCGAGGAGGAGACGGCCGAGTTGCCGATGTTGGCGTTGACCTTCACCAGGAAGTTGCGGCCGATGATCATGGGCTCCAGCTCGGGGTGGTTGATGTTGGCGGGTATGATGGCGCGGCCGCGGGCCACCTCCTGCCGCACGAACTCGGGGTCGACCCCCTCGCGTATAGCGACGAACTCCATCTCGGGCGTGACGATGCCGCGCCGGGCGTAGTGCATCTGCGTCACGGCACGGCCCGGCCGGGCGCGCAGGGGCCGCCGTCGCTGGGGGAGGGGGAAGCGACGCTCCTCGCCGGGCCGAAGGCCGTCGTCGCGCGGGTCGGGAGCGCGCCCGTCATACTCCTCCACATCGCCGCGCTCCAGTATCCAGGGGCGGCGGATGGGTGGTAGACCCCTGGCCAGGTCGATAGACGCTTCGGGGTCGCTGTAGGGGCCGCTGGTGTCGTACAGGCGGAAGGGCGGGTTCTCCTCCGCGCCATTGCGTCCCTGCGTGGGAGAGAGGACTACCTCCCGGAAGGGCACCCTGATATCGGGTCGGGATCCCTGCACGTATACCTTGCGGCTGTTGGGGAAGGGGGGCATCAGAGGCACCCGCACCACTTCCTGCAGTTGGGCCACGGCCATCACCTCCTGGGCCTGTCGGGGGTAGGCGAGGGGGAAGGATGGGCGGGAGAGCGAAGGCCCCTTCGGGGCCTGGCGCGCCTGCCGTGCCCTTCCCTCCGCTGGCATTACCCAGGTCAGGTTCCGACGGTCGCCCCGCTGCGGTCGGGGCCTCTCAGCCCGGCCGCCCCGGGCACGCTCCCCGGGGACCCGAGCTCCCGTGCGGGCCTGTCCTCCGGCAGGCCGTTACTTTTTTTCGGCGTTTCTACTCTATTGCGCCGACGTCGCCCTGTCAACCGCCATTCGGCCCGCCTCGCTCCGATGGCGAGGTGGTCGAGTCCTCCACCACTGCCACGGGACTCTGGACTATGCGGCCGCGCGCTCCTGGCCATCGAGCCACGGGGCAGGCCTCAGGCCCGAGCCGCCACGCCGCCCTCACGGCGCCCGGTGCGCCGTCTCCGAGGGAGCGGGACGCAGCTCCTGGCCCTGGTGACCCACGAACTGCCCTCGCGCCCAGCGCACCTTGTGCAACCGGAACAGACGCCGGCCCTCTGGCGGGGCCGACTGGGCCTGGGGCATCACCACCGCCAGCACGCCGTTGCCGTAGCTGACGTTGGCCCGCTGAGGGTCCACCGTTTCGGGCAGGAGCACTGTGCGTTCGTGACTGCCGATCTCCCACTCCCGCACTATGTATTCCTTGTTGTTCTGATGGATGCCCCGCATTCGCGTGCGGAAGATGACAGAGTCCGGAGCCACCTCCACCTCAATGTCCTCCGGCTCCACGCCCGGCAGCGGCGCCGCCAGAATGAGACGGCGGTCGGTGCGGTATAGGTTGACGGGCACGTATGGCTCACGGAAGACGGCCATGACCTCTCCTCCCCACCCCTCTCGGGATGGCAGCATTGTAGGGGCCTGAGCAGGGGACGTCAACCGGCGTCAGGACGCTCGCGGGATGGCTATGTTGACCGCCCTGACGGGGCTGCTGTAATATCGTAGCGACCGCGGCCCGTTTCAACGTCGGGCAATAGTTGGCGGTATGGCAGGCGATCCGCTCCTCGCCACTCCCGACGGGTCATACGCAGAACCACACGGGGTGCGCCGGTTGAAGGAATGGAAGACATGTCATTCAAAAGGTGAGAGCGAGGCATGAGCGGTAAAACCAGCGCGCGGAGGGACCCATGGACCTGAAGAGAGCAGCAGCCATCATCGGCATAGGCGAGCTGAAGCCCAGGCGCGAGACTCGCGGCCAGGCGGCCATCGAGGTCATGGCCGAGGCGGCCAAGCTCGCCATCCAGGACGCAGGCCTGGACAAAAAGGACATAGACGGCCTGCTGGTGGGGCCACCCCTGGCCGAGCAGTCCCTGCTGTGGCCCACCATGGTGGGCGAATACATGGGCATACGGCCGGCCTTCGCCGAGACGGTAGACCTGGGAGGGGCCTCCGCCTGCGGCATGGTCTGGCGGGCAGCGGCCGCCATCGCTGCCGGCCTTTGCCGGGCGGCGGTCTGCGTCACCGGCGACGTCCTGGACACGGAGGCCTTCTACTCCATGGGCGGCAGGCCGCCCAAGCTCCCCCTGCGGGAATTCGAGAACCCCTATGGCCCCATGGGGGCCAACTCCGGCTATGCCATGATCGCCATGCGCCACATGCACGAGTTCGGCACCACCAGCCGACAGCTGGCCAAGGTGGCCGTGGACCAGCGCATCAACGCCAACGCCAACCCCGATGCCCTTTTCTTCGACCGCCCCCTGACCATCGATGACGTTCTCAACTCGCCCCTGGTGTGCGACCCCCTCCACCTCTACGAGATAGTGCTGCCCTGCACTGGCGGGGCGGCAGTGGTGGTGGCCGCGCCCGACATCGCCAAGCGCGCTCCCCATCGCCCTGTGTGGCTCCTGGGGGCAGCCGAGAAGGTGACCCACATGAGCCTGGCCCAGGCCCCGTCCCTCACCACCTCGCCCATCGCCTACACGGCTGCCAGGGCCTTCGAGATGGCGGGGGTCACTCCCAAGGACATCGACCTGGTGTCGGTCTACGACTGCTACACCATTACCGTCATCATAACGCTGGAGGACGCCGGCTTCTGTCCCAAGGGCAAGGGCGGCCCCTTCGTGGAGGAGCACGACCTCACCTACAAGGGTGACCTGCCCACCAACACACACGGCGGCCAGCTCTCCTTCGGCCAGGCGGGGCTGGCCGGCGGCATGTCCCATGTCACCGAGGCGGCCCGCCAGCTCCAGGGCCGCGCCGACAAGCGTCAGGTCAAGGACTGCCAGCTGGCCTTCGTCAACGGCAACGGTGGCATCCTGAGCGAAGAGGTATCCCTCGTGCTAGGAGTGGAGTGACCATGGCCCAGGAAATCCGTAAGCCACTGCCCCAGCCCACCGATACCACGCGACCCTTCTGGCAGGCGGCCCGACAGGGCAAGCTGATGCTGCAGCGCTGCCGGTCCTGCCACCAGTACGTCTACTACCCGCGCAGCCTGTGCCCCCACTGCCTCTCGTCCGACCTGGACTGGGTGGCTTCCAGCGGCCGCGGACATGTCTACACCTACACCGTCATCCGCCGCGCCGCTCACCCGGCCTTCAGGGAGGAAGTGCCCTACGTCCTGGCCATCGTGGAGCTGGAAGAGGGGCCCAGGCTCACCACCAACATCGTCGGCATCGAGCCGGAGCAGGTCCGCATCGGCATGCCGGTGGAGGCCGTCTTCGAGCCGGCCAGCGACGAGATAGCCCTGGTCAAGTTCCGGCCGCGCCAGCAGGCATAGACGTCCGGGCACTGCGATGGCCGAAGCGGGAATGCCCCCGGAGTTCGAGCGGCCTCTGCCCGTGCCCGAGGGGGCGTCCCCTTTTCTCAACGATTCCAGCTATCTCAACTTCTTCGACGCCGATGGCCGCACGGGCGGCATGCTGCGGGTAGGGTTCCGCCCGGTGGCAGGCGCAGCCGACATGACCTTCTGTCTTTTCCTGCAGGACGGCTCCGTACTCTTCTCCTATCGCAGCGAGCCTGAGCCTGCGCCCAAGGCCTTCTCGGCGGCGGGCCTCGCGCTGGAGCCTCTCACGCCCCTCAGCCGCTTCCAGGCCACTTACGAGGGGTACGCCCACCATGTCCGCGAGCCGAGAGACATGCTCCGTCCCAGGGAGGCCCTGTCCCGAGCGCCGCAGGTGCGCGTCTCTCTGGAGCTGGCCTACGAGGCAGTGGGGCCGCCTTTCCTGGTGACAGGCCTCGACCCCAACGTGGCCCTGTACCACTACCAGCAGCCGATGCAGGTTCAGGGCCGTCTGCAATGGGACGGGGAGAGCCTTCCCATCGACGGCTTCGGCATGCGCGACCGCTCATGGGGGCCGCGGGTCTGGGACCGGGTGCCCCTCTATCGCGCCCTGACATGCACCATGGGGCCGGAGCTTGCATTCATGTCCCAGGTAACGTTGAAGGAGCCGCCCGAGACCTTCGGCGCCATAATCGAAGGCTTCGCCCACATCCGCACCGCCAGGGCAGCAGGCTGCGCCTGGCAGCCCACGACCAGGCCTCCGTTCCACCGCTCGGTGAGCTTTCACCTGCACACGGACGACGGCCCCCACATCGTGGAGGGCAGGATCATCCATCAGGTGCCCACACGGTTCAAGACCGGCCAGGGCGTCACCATCATCGTGGTGGCCATGTGCCGCTATCGCTACCGCCAAAGGGAAGCCTACGGCCTGTACGAGTATGCCGAGCGGGGAGACTGAGGCCTTTCCCCTGGACGCGATAAGGTCGTTCCTGGGCCGCCTGTTCGGCGCGCCCGTGCAGATAGAGGACGTCGTGCCGCTGGTGGGAGGGGCCTACCGCAAGGCATGGCGCTTCGAGGCCGTTTACGAGGAGTCGGGGCAAGCGCGCAGGGCAGCGCTGGTCTATCGCGAGCCGCCCTCGCCCGGCACCCTCTCCATCCCTGCCCACCTGGAGCAGCGGGTGATGTGGGCCGCCAAGAACTGGGGAGTCCCGGTCCCCTCCATCGTCCCCCTGGCACCCGACCGTGATCCCGACGCGCCGCCGGGCATAATCATGGAGTTCGTTCAGGGAGAGTCCCTGCCCCGTCGGCTGCTGGCCCGGGCCAGCGACGAGGGCTGGCGGGCACGGTTCGTATCGGACCTGGCGCAGGCCGCCGCCCGCATCCACTCGCTGCCGCCCGGCGAGCTCGGCCTGGACGAGCTTCCCCAGCCAGCCAAAGGCGACGGCGGCGCTTCCCACCAGCTGGAGACGTGGGAGCGGCTCTACCGGGAGCAGCCCCTGGGCGAGCGCCCCGTGCTGGAGCTGGCCCTGAGATGGCTCCGTATCCATCGTCCCCCGCCGCAGGAGCCGCGCCTGGTCCACGGGGACTTCCGCCTGGGCAACTTCATCGTTGGCGAGGGGGGACTGGCAGCCGTTATCGACTTCGAGGGTGCCCACCTTGGCGACCCCATGGAAGACCTGGGATGGCTCTGTCTGCGCTCCTGGCGGCCGGGCCGCGAAGGGTGGCCGGTCGCGGGCCTGGGCAGCAAGGAGGAGTTCGCCCGTGAATACGAGCGGGCAGGCGGGGCCATCGACTGGGGCCGCTGGCACTATTGGGAGGTGATGGGCAACCTCAAATGGGCCGTCTTCTGCCTGTTACAGGCCCACCGGGCGCTCACAGCCCTACGCAGCGACCTGCCGACGCTGGCGGTAGGCCGTCGGCTGGCCGAGGCCGAGTGGGAGATCTTGCAGCTGCTGGAGAGCGCCTGAAAGGCGCCCCGCCGCCCGCCAGGCGCGGGCGGCGGGGCTGTGACTCCGCTTCCAGTCAGCGCTCAGGCTGCCGCCGGAACGCCTCCTACTCCTTCCACGGGCAGGTGCCCGGGCGGCACTCGAACCCCTCCACGTTGCCGCGGATGCCTTTGCCCTCGCTGGTCTCGAAGCTGGTGTAGGGAAGGATGAAGTCGGCCAGGCCCGTGTCGTTGCGCCAGCGAACGAAGGCCGAGTGTTCAAAGGCCCAGTGGTCCTGAGGGCCGAGGACGACCGGGCCGACACAGATGGAACACGTCCAGCTGCCATCGAAGCCGTTCTCTATGGCCTCGATGACGCCCTGGCGCGTCAGGTCGGGCCCGGCCATCTCCAGCGCCCGCACTAGCATCTCGACGGAGCGCAGCACCAGCAGGGACAGGGCATCGTTGTAGGGGATGCCCTCCTCCTGGGCCAGGGCCTTCATCTTCTGGACGACGTTCTGGAAGGCCGTGTCGTTGGGGTGGGTGTAGGCAGTCTTGGCCTGGGAGCTGAAAGCGACCCCGTCCATCAGCCGGCCGATATCCCCCGGAGACGGCAGGGCGCCCCTCTGATAGATGGGCATGGTGGGGTTCCGCTCCTTCACCGCCCGCATCATGCTGAGCGACTGGGGGAAGGTCCCGTAGAAGGCGATAGCGTTGGGATTGAGGTTCAGCGCCTGCTGCACGAAGGGGGACATGTCGGTGGCCGTCACGTCATAGGTTATCTCGCCGGCTATGGTGCCGCCCTGAGAACGTATCGTGGAGCGGAAGGACTGGATGAACTCCTGGCCCAGAGGGTCGTTGGAGTAGATAACGGCCACCCTGCCACGAGGGTGCTCCTTCATGATGGCCGTGGCCATCACGATCCCCTCCAGCATGTCGGCCACGATCCCAGGGAAGGTGTTCTTGAGCTGAGTGGTCGGCTCCAGGCCACTGGTGGAGCCGTCGTATACGAACAGGTCGGGTATGTTGCGGGCCAGCAGGTAGTCCTTCACAGCCTGGTGCTGGGCATTGCCGACGCCCCAGAAGATAGCGAAGACCTGGTCCCGCTCCACCAGCTCCCGCACCACCTGCACCGTCACCGCCGGGTTGTACTGGTCGTCCCGCTGCACCAGCTCTATCCGCCGCCCGTGTATGCCCCCAGCCTCGTTGATGCGCCTGATGATGGCCTGCAGCGTCGGCGTCCAGAAGGACTCGTAGACCGAGATGAGGGGGCTGGTGAGGCCGGTGTAGCGCCCCAGCTTGATGGTGGTGGGCGTAACGCCCGTCCTGTCCTCCGAGGCCGGCCGCTCGCGGAAGATGGCCAGCCCGTCGTCCAGCGTCAGGATCCCCTCCAGACCCCGCACCTGCCGCGGGTTGCTGGGGATGCCCGCCGCCCCGGGCCGCAGCCTCTGGGCCGCTGGCGTGCCCCCGGCCGTCGGGGTGCCCTCCTCCTCTTCCTCGCCACAGCCGACCCCCAGCAGGACCGCCAGCCCTGCCAGGACCACTAGGACGACCCACGTCATACGCCGACCCATGACTTACCTCCTTTTACTCCACTGCCTGCCTCCTTACCTATCGGGATGCAAAAGTTCTCACAATAGGTCGGCCCGACCCCCCGTTACCGCCGCCACGGACAGGTATTGGGACGGCACTCGAACCCTTCCACGTTGCCGCGGATGCCCCTGCCCACGCTGGTCTCGAAGCTGGTGGGCTGCAGCACCCATTCGAGGCTCTGGGTCTGGTCGCGCCAGCGCACGAAGCCCATGGTCTCGAAGGGCCAGTGGTCCTGGGCGCTGAGGACGACGGGGCCGAGGCAGACGGAGCATGTCCAGCTGCCATCGAAACCGTTGTTCATGGCCTCCAGCAGCCCCTGCCGCGTCAGGTCGGGCCCGGCCATCTCCAGCGACCTGACCAGCCCTTCGACGGCACGCAGGGCCAGCGGCGTCAGGTAGGGGTGGTAAGTGATCCCCTCCTCGCGGGCGATGGCCCTCAGCTTTTCCAGGGCAGGCTCTCCGGGGTGGCTGAAGTCCGACTTGATCTGGACGCTGAAGGCGACCCCGTCCATGAGCCGACTGATGTCGCCCGGGCTGGGCAGCACACCACGCTCGTATACGGGCATGCTGGGGTTCCGTTCCTTCACCGCCCGCAGGGTGCCGAGGCCCGCTGCCAGACTGCCGTAATAGACGACGGCATTGGGCAAGGCGTTCAGGGCCTGCTGCACGTACGAGGCCATGTCGGTGGCCGTCACGTCGAAGCCGATCTCAGCCACGATGGTCCCACCGCGGGAGCGGATGGCAGAGCGGAAGGCCTGCAGGAACTCCTGCCCGAGGGGGTCGTTCTGGTAGATGACCGACACCCTCCCGCGGGGGTGCTCTTTCATGACGGCCTCGGCGGTCACCAGGCCCTCCATGATGTCCGGCACCAGGCCAGCGTAGACGTTGGGCCTGGGCTCCGGCTCCAGGCCCACCGCCGAAGCGTAGAACACCCATATGTCGGGGACGCCCCGGCTGGTCAGGTAGTCCATGACGGCCTGGTGGGTCGCGGTACCGAAGCCCATGGCCACGGCGAAGACCTGGTCCCGCTCCACCAGCTCCCGCACCACCTGCACCGTCACCGCCGGGTTGTACTGGTCGTCCCTGCTTATCAGCTCGATACGGCGGCCATGAATCCCGCCGGCCTCGTTGATCCTTCTCACCAGCGCGTTCAGCATCGGGTCGATGAGGGACAGGTAGCCGGATATGGCCGGGTTGGAGATGCCCGACCAGCGGCCGATCTTGATGGTGGTGGGCGTGACGCCCGTCCTGTCCTCCGAAGCCGGCCGCTCGCGAAAGATGGCCAGCCCGTCGTCCAGCGTCAGGATCCCCTCCAGACCCCGCACCTGCCGCGGGTTGCTGGGGATGCCCGCCGCCCCGGGCCGCAGCCTCTCGGCCGCTGCGGGGGTTCCCTCGGCCGTCGGCGTGCCCTCCTGCTCCTCCTCACACCCGATGCCCAGTAGCAGCACCAGGCCTATGAGTCCTATGGCCAGAGCCCACGCGGGGCCTCTCCTCATGGCTTACCTCGCTCCCTCCTTCCACGGGCAGGTGCCCGGGCGGCACTCGAATCCCTCCACGTTGCCGCGGATGCCTTTGCCCTCGCTGGTCTCGAAGCTGGTGTAGGGGAGGATGAACTCGGCCAGGCCCGTGTCGTTGCGCCAGCGAATGAAGGCCGAGGTCTCGTAGGTCCAGTGGTCCTGAGGCCCCAGCACGGTGGGCCCCACGCAGAGGGAACAGGTCCAGCTGCCGTCGAAGCCGCTCTCGATGGCCTCCACCAGGCCCTGGCGCGTCAGGTCGGGCCCGGCCATCTCCAGCGCCCGCACCAGGTGCTCCACCGCCCGAAGCACCAGGGGCGTCAGGGCATCGTTGTAGGGGATGCCCTCCTCCTGGGCCAGTGCCCGCAGCTTCTGGACGACGTTCTGGAAGTCCCTGTCGTTGGGGTGAGTGTAGGCCGCCTTCACCTGGGAGCTGAAAGCGACCCCGTCCATGAGCCGGCCGATGTCGCCCGGAGCGGGCAAGGCCCCGCGCTCGTAGATGGGCATGGTAGGGTTGCGCTCCTTCACGGCCCTCATGAAGCCCAGGGCCGTGGCGAACGTCCCGTAGAAGGCCACCGCGTTGGGCGATGCGTTGAGGGCCTGCTGCACGAAGGGGGACATGTCGGTGGCCGTCACGTCGAAGCCGATCTCAGCCACGATGGTCCCGCCCTGCGAACGTATCGTGGAGCGGAAGGACTGGATGAACTCGGCCCCCAAGGGGTCGTTCTGGTAGACGACGGCCACCCTGCCACGAGGGTGCTCCTTCATGATGGCCGTGGCCATCACGATCCCCTCCAGCATGTCGGCCACGATCCCAGGGAACGTGTTCTTGAGCTGAGTGGTCGGCTCCAGGCCGCTGGTGGAGCCGTCGTACACCCACAGCTCCGGCACGCCCCTCGCCAGCACGTAGTCCTTGATGGCCTGGTGGGACGGGTTCCCCACCCCCCAGAAGAGGGCGAAGACCTGGTCCCGCTCCACCAGCTCCCGCACCACCTGCACCGTCACCGCCGGGTTGTACTGGTCGTCCCGCTGCACCAGCTCTATCCGCCGCCCATGTATGCCCCCAGCCTCGTTGATGCGCCTGATGATGGCCTGCAGCGTCGGTGTCCACACCGCCTCGTAAGCCGAGATGAGGGGGCTGGTGAGGCCGGTGTAGCGCCCCAGCTTGATGGTGGTGGGCGTGACGCCCGTCCTGTCCTCCGAGGCCGGCCGCTCGCGGAAGATGGCCAGCCCGTCGTCCAGCGTCAGGATCCCCTCCAGACCCCGCACCTGCCGCGGGTTGCTGGGGATGCCCGCCGCCCCGGGCCGCAGCCTCTGGGCTGCCGATGGGGTGCCCCCGGCCGTCGGGGTGCTCTCCTGTTCCTCTTCGCAGGCGACCCCGAGCAGGAGCACGAGGCTGGCTAACGCCAGCGCTGCAAGTAAACGGCGCATATCTGAACCTCCTCCCGTATGAGATTGGAAACGACTAGTTGTCTATTTGACTTAGCGTTACCCGCCATGCGCCTACGCCCGCTCATCGCCGCTGCTGGGCATCGGCACATAGGACGGAGGCATCCGCCTTTCGGCGACCGCAGCCTCCTTGGGCTCAGCCGCGAGGAAGCGCACGAAGACGCCTCTCAGCTGACCCCAGGTCATGTAGCCCAGGTAGTCTATCAGGCCCGCCAGCCCGTACGGCACCGACAGGATGGCGACGATGAGGAAGGCCCCTGCCACTGTGGGCCGCAGGGCTGTCAGCTCCACGTGCTCGGCCACCAGACGCACCAGAGCAGTGAATCCCACTCCGATGCCCACGGCGCCGGCCAGGCACAGGAGCGCAGGGCCATAGGTGGATGTCAGCCGGTTGAAGTTCAGGTAGCGGGCCAGGGCCTGCTTCACCACTGGTTGGCCCAGCAGCAGGAAACATCCCACCAGGCTGCCGAGCAGCAGCAGCCACGTATCTATTCCCTGCTCGGTCTGGCGGGCCACCGTCTCCAGGCCCTCCCTGTAGACGAACACCAGCAGGAACGCCCCCAGGAATGCGCCCTTCAGGGAGGTCATGCCTCCCAGGATCAGCACCATCACCAGCTCGATGCTCATGAGCAGGGTGAAGTTGTCGGCGGACAGGAAGCGGTTGCTCAGAAGGAAGAGGAGCATGCCGCCGATGGCGGCATAGATGGCACTGAGGACGAAGGCGGAGAGCTTCACGGCGGCGACGTTCACGCCGATGGCCGCCGCCGCTGTCTCGTCGTCCCGCACCGCCTTGAAGGCCCTGCCCATGCTCGACTGGAGGAGGTTGTGGGAGAGGAGCACCAGCCCTACCAGCAGCAACAGCGTCAGGTAGTAGTACCACCGCGTCTCCGTCAGCCAGTCCCAGTCGGAGAAGGGCACGAAGGTCCTGGCGAACATGTTTATGCCGGTGCGGCCGCCCGTCCACTCCCTCAGCTCCTCCAGCTTCAGGATGGGCTGGAAGACGATGGCCAACCCCAGGGTGGCGATGGCCAGATAGGGGCCGTGCAGCCTCAGGGCAGCTATCCCCGTCAGCAAGCCGATGATGGCGGAGAAGGCCATCGCGAAGAGGGCGGCCACAATGAAGGGCACATCCCACTCTCTCACGGCCACGGCCGCCGCATACGCGCCGATGCCGACGAAGGCCGAATGCCCCACCGATAGCTGTCCGGCCTGGCCCAGCGCCACCAGGCCCAACAGGATGATGGCCAGGTAGCCCATCGTCGCCAGCTGGGCCAGGCGGTATTCTCCGGAAACGATGAAGGGCATGCCGGCAGCGAGCCCCAGCCACATCAGGTACCAGGCCCAGTCGGGGACCAGGTTCCTGCCCTGCAGCAACCTGTGCAGCGCCAGCCCTCCCAGTCCGGCGATAGCTCCTATCGCGAACCCCCAGGCGCTGGAGGACAGCAGCGCCACGAAAACGGCCAGAAAGATGACGGTAGCGATCTCCAGCGGCTTGGGCGTAGCTACACGCAAAGCGTTCATGGCCGCCCCTTACTTCCGCTCGATGGTGGACTTACCGAACAGGCCGTGCGGTCGGAACATGAGCACCAGCAGCAGGACCACCACCAGGGCTATGTCCCGGTACTGGTTGCCATCACGGATATCGAAGGGGAGACGCAGGGCATCGACGACATCGGGCAGGTAGACGCCCACCAGGTTCTGGAGCACACCGATTATCAGTCCACCCACCACGGCTCCTGGCAGGCTGTCCAGCCCGCCCAGCACCGCAGCCGTAAAGCCGAACATGAGCACGAAGAACATCATGCCCGGGTGCAGGATGATCACCGGCGCCACCAGCATGGCCGCAATGGCGCCCAGCATCGCCGCCAGCCCCCACCCCAACATGAGCATGCGCGAGGTGGGGATCCCCATCAGCTCGGCGGCGGCCCGGTCCATAGCCGTGGCCCGCAGGGCGATGCCCAGTTTGGTGAAGCGCATGAACGCCGTCAGTACCGCCATGACCACCAGCGACACCAAGAAGATGAACAGGTTGTAACGCACGATGGTGATGTCGCCCAGCTTGAAGGGGCTGCCCGTCCAGGGCTGCTCGAAGGACTTGGGCTCCGGCCCGAAGATGGCTCCGCTCAGCGAATTGAATATGAGGAAGAGCCCCAGGCCCACAATGAAAGCGCTGGTAGGGGGCTTGTCCTCCACCAGTCGGATGAGGCCCCGCTGCAGGGCCGCGCCGATGATGAAGGCCACGATGGCCGCCACTATGAAGCCGGGCCAGTAGGGGATCAGCACCATCAGCGCCCACCCCAGGTAGGTCGTGAAGGTGGCCATCTCCCCCTGGCCGAAGTTCAACATGTTGGTGCTCTGAAAGATGAGGACCAACACCAGAGCGAAAAGACCATAAACGGTGCCGCTCATGAGGCCGGTTATTATCTGCTCCGCTAGCTGGTCCATGCCCCTCGTCTCCTCACCGAACTAGTAGCCCAGGTATACCCGCTTGACTTCCTCGTTGTCCTTCAGGTCCCCGCTGGGGCCACCCAGCACGATGCTCCCCACCTCGAGGACGTAAGCGAACTGGGCCACATCCAGGGCCAGGGCCGCATTCTGCTCCACGAACAGGATGGTCAGCCCCTGCTCCTTGTTGAGCCGGACGATGGACTCGTACAGCTCGTTGACGATCGCCGGCGCCAGCCCCAACGATGGCTCGTCCAGCAGGAGGAAGCGCGGATTGGCCATGAAGGCGCGCCCGATGGCCAGCATCTGCTGCTCGCCGCCGGAAAGGGTGCCACCCAGCTGCCGCCTGCGCTCCTTCAGACGCGGAAAGTAGGCGTAGACCTGCTCCAGGGACTCGCGGGTGCGCTGGTCCCAGGGACGGGTGAAGGCCCCCAGCAGCAGGTTCTCCTCCACGGTGAGGCCTGCGAAGATGCGCCGCCCCTCGGGCACATGCACGATGCCTCTCTTCACCAGGGCATGGGCCGGCAGCCCTACCAGCGACTGGCCATCGTACATGACCTGGCCGCGGCTGGGGCGGATCATCCCCGAGATGACCCGCAGCGTGGTGGTCTTGCCGGCCCCGTTGGCCCCCAGCAGGGCGACGATGGAGCCGGCGGGCACATCGAAGTTGAGGCCCTTGAGGACGGTGACGTTCCCGTACCCAGCATAGAGGTCCCGTACCGCCAGCATGCCGCTCACGCTCCGCGCGACTTGGCCTCGCCCAGGTAGGCCTGGATGACCTCCGGGTGCTTGGTCACCTCCTCGGGCGTTCCTTCCGCTATCTTGCGCCCGAAGTTGAGGACCACGATCTTCTGGCAGATGGACATGACGAACTGCATGTGGTGGTCCACCAGCAGCATGCTCACGTTGTGGTCGCGTCGGACCTGTCTTATCAGCTCCGTCAGCTCGTAGACCTCCTCGTGGCTCAGGCCCCCCGCTGGCTCGTCCAGCAATAGCAGCCGCGGGCTGCTCATGAGCACCCGGGCGATGGCCACCCTCTTCTGAATGGCCAGAGAGAGGGTGCCGGCGAACTGATAGGCGTAGGGTGCCAGGCCCAGCCGCTCCATGATCTCCGAGGCCCGCCTCTGCGCCTCCTTCTCCCGGTTGCGGAGGGATGACCACTTGAACATGGCCGCCACGGGGTTGGGCTTGATGAGGTGATGGGCCCCGATGAGGACGTTCTCCAGCACCGTCATGGTCGGGAACACGTGCACGTTCTGGAAGGTGCGTGATATGCCCATGTCCACCAGCTGATGGGGGGCGCAACGCAGCAAGTCCACCTGGCCAAAGTAGATGCGTCCCCCATCGGGCTGGATGATGCGGCTGACGCAGTTGAGGAGGGTGGTCTTGCCGGCCCCGTTGGGGCCGATGAGGCCGCACAGCTCGCCCTCTCCCACCTCCAGCGAGACGTCCTGCAGCGCTACGGTGCCGCCGAAGCTCATGGACAGGTTCTGGACTATCAGCCTGGACATGGCCCTACCGTCCTTTGAACTGGGGCTGGCGCCTCTCTGCGAAGGCCCTCGGCCCCTCCTTGGCGTCTTCGGAGCGCATCACCCTCTCGGCGAGCAGGGTCTCCACCACAAAAGCCGGCTCCAGGGCCAGGGAGCGCACGGCGATCTCCTTGGCCGTGCGGACCGCCAGAGGCCCATTCCTGGCGATAGTCCGGGCCCACTGCATGGCCGTGTCCATCAGCTCCCCCAGGGGTACCACCTGGTTCACCAGGCCGATATCGAACGCCCTCTTGGCATCGATGGGGCGGCCCGTCAGCAGCATCTCCATGGCTACCGCCCAGGGTATCTGTCGGACTAGGCGAATATGAGTGCCGCCGGCCGGCACGATGCCCCAGCGCACCTCGCCCAGGGCGAAGGTGGCGTGCTCGGCGGCTATGCGAATGTCGGTGCCCAGCAGCAACTCCATGCCGCCGGCGATGCACATGCCGTTGACGGCACAGATGATGGGCTTGAACACATCGCTGAAGAGGCGCTTGGTGGGGTCGATGCTCACCGGCCTCGCTCCCGAGGTGAGCATGGGTATGGCCTCCTCCAGGTCGGCCCCGGAGGAAAAGGCCTTGTCTCCGGCCCCCGTCAGGATCGCCACCCGTATGGCGTCGTCCCGGTCTGCCTCCCGCATGCACTCCTCGATGGTGTCGAACATCTCTATGGTGCAGGCGTTCAGCTTCTCGGGCCGGTTGATGGTCACCACGGCCACGTCGCCGTGCTTCTCGTAGAGTATCTCCTGCGCCATGGGCAACCTCTGGACCCGTTCTCTCTTCCCTAGGCCTGCTTGTTGGTCACCCTCTTGACCGGCTCTATCTTGGTGATCCTGGCCAGGTTCAGCCCCAGTATCTTGGCCCGGATCTCGTCGGTGATTTCCGGATAGGCGTACTTCTCCCGCAGCTCCTCGGGGATCTGGAAGTTTCGGAAGTAGTCCACGATGCGCTTCAGGTCATCGAAGGGCAGGTCCAGGCCCAGCACGATCTTGTCGGGGCCGGCCCACATCAGCGCCTCGCCCACCAGGTGGTACCCCTTCCAGGGCGCCCGCGCCAGCCAGCCGGCTATGCCCGAGAGGCTGATGATGAGGTTTTCGTGCTTGGCAGCCAGGGCGAATAGCTCCTCGTGGTATGGCCAGCCCAGGTGATAAGCGATGATGGTCAGGTCGGGGAAGTCCAGCATGATGTCGTCCAGCAGCCCGGGGTGGGTGTACTTGTTGGGCTGTGGCCAGACGTAGGCCGCCCCCGTGTGGATGGTGAGGGGCACCCCCAGCCCGGCAGCCGCCTCGTAGAAGGGCCACAGGCGCTTGTCGTTGAGGGGGCCGTCCTCGCAGGCGTAGACCTTGCACAGCTTGGCATCGTGGTTCTTGACCAGGTACTCCAGCTCCCAGATGGCGTGCTTCACGCCCCGGTGCAGGATGGGGCCGACGTTGCACTCCAGGTACATGCGCCCCTTGTAGGGCTCGATCTCGCGGATGATGAAGGCGTTGGTGGACATGGGCTGAGTGTAGCCCGAGATGTCCAGCATGACCTCCCGCAGGCAGAAGGCCACGTCCACTCCGGCCTCGTCCATGTACTTGATGAGCTCCGAGGCCCTGGGAGTAGGGAAGCCGCCCTGCAGCAGGCTGCGCCCCGACCATACGCGGACGACGCCCTCGACGCTCTTCCACCATCTCTGGAAGTCGGGGAAGTAGGCGATGTGATAGAGGTCTTCGGGGTCGAACATGTGGCATTCGGTAAAGGCCACGAAATAGTCCTGCTTGCCTTGCTGCTGGGTCATGTCCCTGCTCCCTCCTTATCCGTGTGTTTTCGGGCCTCCTGTCCCTTGGCCCTCTCTCGCACCGGTTGCTCTCGCCCCAGGCCGCCGGCGTCTCATCTCTGGCCGCGCGCCTGTGCGATGGCCTTCCACACCCGAGCCGGGGAAGCCGGCACGTCCGTCACCCGCACGCCCAGCGGGGCCAGGGCATCGTTCACGGCGCAGATGACGGCGGCCGGGGCTGAGATCATGGGCCCCTCGCCCATGCCCTTGACTCCCAGGGGTGTGAAGGGCGAGGGCGTCACCATCTCGGCCGACTCCACCGGCGGCACTTCGTAGATGGTGGGCAGAAGATAGTCCATGAAGGTGGTGGTGAGCAACTGCCCGTCGGCGTCGTAGACGTATTCCTCCATGAGGGCAGCGCCGATGCCCTGTGCCACTCCCCCCTGGGTCATACCGGCCACGGTGGCGGGGTTCAGCCGCGTGCCGCAGTCGTCCACCACCCAGTACTTGAGGACGTCCACCTTGCCCGTCTCCGGGTCCACCTCCACCAGGGCCAGGTGGCAGGCAGCGGCAGCCGTCAGGTAGCTCTTGGCGCGGCCCTGCTCGTCGGGCATGTTGCGGTCGGGGGGCACCCAGACATAGGTGGCCTGGGTGCTGAGGTCCGTCCCCGGCGGGAAGAGGTCGGGCCGCGCCGACATGGCCCCCACCACCTCCTGCCAGCTCATCTTCCGCTCGGGCTGGCCCTTCACCCTCAGCATTCCATCCATCAACTCCACGTCCCCCGGCTGGCAGCCCAGCAGGTAGCTGGCGGCCGTCTCCAGCTTCCTCCGCAGGGTCTCGGCGGCGCCCAGGACGGCCCCCGTGAGGGCTACCGCCAGCCTGCTGCCTCCCGGCCCGAAGTGGACGGGAGCTGAAAGGGTGTCGGTGCAGGTGACCTTCACCTGCTCCGGCGAGACGCAGAAGTAGTCGGCCATGAGCTGGGTGACAAAGGTGTACTGCCCCTGACCCTCCAGAGCGAACCCGACCGTCACGCGGACGCTGCCGAAGGGGTCCAGGGCCACCGTCGCCCCTTCGGGCACGGCAGTGCCGGCCGGCACACCCAGGATGGTGTAGACGTTCATGTTGAAGGCGCCCGGCTCCACGGCGCTCACCAGGCCCAGCCCCACCAGCCGCCCCTCCCGTCGCAGCTGCTCCTGCTGCCGCCTCAGCTCTCGATAGCCCGACATCTCCATGAGGCGGTCCAGCAGGGCAGGGTAGTTGCCGCTGTCGTATTCGTTGCCGCTGGGGATGGTGTAGGGAAAGCGGTCCGGCGGGATGAAGTTGCGCCTGCGGATCTCGGCCGGGTCCAGGCCCAGGTGGCGTGCCGCCATGTCCACCATCTGCTCCAGGACGACGTAGTGGGCGGGCGGCCCCATCCCGCGGTAGGCCGACTGGGGGTTCTTGTTGGTGGCCACCATGGTGACCTCATACTGGGCCGCCGGTATGGCGTAGCAGCCGGTGAAGGCGGCCAGGGGCTTGATGGCGCTGATGGCCCCCGAGTTCTCCCCGCTGGCGCCGATGTCGTCCACCAGCTTGATGCGGATGCCCAGAATGGTGCCGTCGTTCTTGACAGCTATCGACGCCTCGTAGAAGCGCTCCCAGGCCTGCCCACCGCCAGCCATCAGGTATTCCAGCCTGTCCTCGATCCACTTGACGGGCCTGCCTCCCGCCTTGCGCGAGAGGACGGCGGCGATGAGGGCACCCCGAGGGTTACCCTTCCCCCCGAAGCTGCCGCCATGAGCCATGGGTACGAGCTTCACCTTGCTCAGGGGTAGCCCCAGCGCCCCGGCGATGCCCATGGCGCTGAAGGAGGGCGCCTGGAAGCTTCCCCAGCAGGTGACCGCGTTCTCCACCGGGTCCCACTGGGCGATAACGCCGAAGGTCTCGATGGGGTTGGCACCCAGGCGGTGCCAGCGGAACTGCTCCGTCAGGACGTGGTCCGCCTCCTGGAAAGCCCTGTCCACATCGCCCCAGGTGAAGAGGCGGTGGAACATGACGTTGGTGCCCTTGTCCTCGTAGAGCAGGGGGGCGCCCTCTTCCTTGGCCTCCAGGGCGTTGACCACCGCCGGCAGCGGCTCGAACTCCACCTCGATCAGGTCCAGCGCGTCCTCGGCCGTGTGACGGTCCACCGCCGCCACCGCCGCTATCGGCTCCCCCACGAACCTGGCCTTGTCCACCGCCAGGCAGTGGGTCCCCCAGCCCGAAGGTATGCCGCCCAGGGGCCGCACCCACTGCTGCATGTCCTGGCCAGTCACCACCGCCACCACACCCGGCAGCTCCAGGGCCGCGCTGACGTCGATGCGCTTTATGCGGGCGTGGCCGTAGGGACTGCGCAGGATGGCGCAGTGGAGCATGCCCGGCAGGTCGAGGTCGTCGACGAACTGGGCCTTCCCCGTCAGCAGCGGCGGCGCCTCCACCTTGCGGACGGGCTTCCCGATGTAGCGGGGGTTGCTGACGGGCAGCTCCTCCAGGGAGCGGGGCAGGTGCCACTCAGCCTTCGAAACCACTGCAGCACCTCACGCAGGCAGTTTTCCCATCTTACGGGCAGCCAATCGCACGGACTCGTAGATGGCCTTGTAGCCTGTGCAGCGGCAGAGGACTCCGCCCAGCACCTCCTTGATGGCCTCCTCGTCCACCTCGCGCTCGCGAGTGAGCAACTCGTAGGCCGACATGACGAAGCCGGGGGTGCAGAAGCCGCACTGGAGGCCGTGGGCCTCGGCGAAGGCCTCCTGAATGGGATGGAGGCGGCCGTCCTCGCTCAGGCCCTCGATGGTGATCACCTCGGCGCCGTCGGCCTGGACGGCCAGCATGAGACACGACCTGACCGCCCGCCCGTTGACGATGACGGTGCAGGCGCCACACACCCCGTGCTCGCAGCCGACATGGGTGCCCGTGAGTCCCAGCTGGTGGCGCAGGAAGTCGACCAGGGTGACCCGCGGCTCCGCCTCCGCCTCGTACTGCCTTCCGTTCACCGTCAGCCTGATGGTGTGCTTGCCGGACATTGCATCCCCCTGTCGGCGACTTTTTCAGGGCCTGGAGCCGCGCGCCCGCCCCAGCGCCTGGAGCAGGGCACGCTTGACCATGACCCGTGCCAGGTGCCGGCGGTATTCGGCGGAAGCGTGGACGTCGGAGATGACCTCCACCTCTTTCAGGTCCCGCTCCACCGCCTCGACCGCTTTGGCGACAGCGGTGTCATCATGTTGTTCACCTATTAGGGCGTGCGAGGTCTCCTGGCAGACCACCGGCACGGGGCCGACGCCGAAGACGGTGACGTCGGCGCCCCTGATGGAGGACCCTTCCCGCTGGACGATGGCGATGGCCCCAGCGATGGCAAAATCACCATGTCGTCTAGTAAACTCGACGAAGCCCCAGCCACTGCCCTCGGCCAGTCGCGGCACCTGGACTTCCACTATCATCTCGCCCACGTCCAGGGCCGTGCTCATGATCCCGGTGAAGAACTGCCGCGCCGGGACGACTCGCTCCCCCGAAGGGCCCACGACCTTGATGCGCCCGTTGAGGGCCACCACCGCAGCCGGATATTCGGCCGAGGGGAAGGCATGGGCTATGGAGCCGCCGATGGTCCCCCGGTTGCGGATCTGCGGGTGGCCTATGTGAAGGGTAGCCTCATGGAGCAGCGGGTGCCCCGCCTGCACCGTCGGCGACTTCTCGATGTCGCGCTGGCGGGTCAGGCTCCCGATGACCAGCCAGCCGTCCTCCTCTCGGATGTAGCTCAGGGACTGAATGCCGTTGATGTCCACCAGCGCCCTGGGGCGCACCAGCCGCATATTGAGCATGGGCACCAGGCTCTGCCCGCCCGCCAGCAGCTTGGCCTCTTCCCCCAGCTCCGTTAAGGCTGTTACTGCCTCGTCTATAGAAGTGCAGCGTATATATTCAAATGGCGCCGGCTTCATTCAAACAGGCTCCTGTAGGATTATCGCTGCAATTCTAACACCCGTCGCAGCCTGCAAATATCATGCACACCCCCCGCCCTTTTGGCAAGAGGGGGAGCAGACAAATTGTACGGACGCCCTCTTCAGTCCCGGGCAGGCGGTGGCCGCATTGGCAGCCACAGGACGACCCGCTACCATGGGGGCAGATGGACGAGTTCGCCCCGCAAAGGGACTGCCTGCCCCTGCGCCAGGCCATCGTGGAGCGCATAGCCCGGGAGGGCCGCATCACCTTTCGCGACTTCATGGAAATGGCCCTGTATCACCCCCTGCACGGCTACTACGCTCACCGCCTGCCCTTCGGCCCGCAGGGGGACTATGTGACCAGCCCCGAGGCTGGCCCTCTCTTCGGCGCGCTGGTAGGCCGCCAGCTGGCCGAGATGTGGGAGGTCATGGGGCGCCCTCGCCCCTTTCAGGTGGTGGAGATGGGGCCTGGACGCGGCACCCTCGCCCGCGATGTGCTCCTGTGGGCCCAGCGCGCCCGCCCCGACCTCTCGGAGGCCCTGGACTACTGCATCATGGAGCGGAGCGCATCCCTGCGGGCCGCGCAGGAGCAGGCGCTGGCCTGCGCCGGCCTGCGAGTGCGGCACCTGTCATGCCTGGCCCCCGCCAGCGTGGAGGGGTGCATCCTCAGCAACGAACTGGTGGACAGCTTCCCCGTGCATCGCGTCCTCTTCCGAGACGGTCGCCTGTGGGAGGTCTACGTGACCTGCGAGGGCGAGGCCTTGCGGGAGGAGCACGGACCCCCCTCCACTCCGGCGCTGGAGTCCTACTTCCGCCGCCTCGGCCTGTGGCCCGGCGAGGGTTGCTACGCCGAGGTGAACCTGGAGGCCCTGGACTGGATGCGCACGGTGGGAAGAGCGCTGCGCCGGGGGTTCGTTCTCACCTTCGACTACGGCTACGAGGCGGCTGAGCTGTATGCGCCGTGGCGGCGAGAGGGGACGCTCCTCTGCTTCCACCGTCACCGCCCCAGCGGCGATCCTTTCGTCCGCCTGGGCTGGCAGGACATGACCAGCCACGTGGACTTCACATCGCTGGTGGAGGCCGGTCGGGAGGCGGGGCTGGAGCGCCTGGGCATGACATCCCAGGCCGAGTTCCTACAGCGTCTGGGCTTAGAGGACGCCCTGCGGGTGGAAGGTCTTGACATGGAGGAGGCCCTGGCCCGACGACGCATGGCCAGCGAACTGCTGGACCCGGCGGGGCTGGGACGCATACGGGTTCTGGTCCAGGAAAAGGGCATCGGCCCCTGCCGTCTGCGGGGGCTGGAGGGCGAGCCGTGAGCGTCTCGCCGGGCGACCGCGCCCCCGACTTCACCCTGCCTTCCACCAGGGGGACGGTGGCCCTGTCAGAGCTGCTGAGCAAAGGGAAGGTGGTGCTGGCCTTCTACTTCCAGGACGAGACCCCCCTCTGCGCCACCCAGGTAGGGATGCTGAAGGGCGACTTCGACCTGCTGGCCGAGCTGGGCGCCCAGGTGGTGGCCATCAGCGCCGACGACCTGGAGTCCCACCGCCGCTTCGAGGAGCGTCTGGGGGGGCTGCCCTTCCCCCTGGCTAGCGACGAGTCGCTGACGGTCGCTCGAGCCTACGGCGTGGTGGACGAGACGGGCAAACGCTGCCGAAGGGCCATCTTCGTCATCGACCAGGACGGCACGGTGCTGCTGGCCAACCCCTTCTTCCAGCCCAACAGCCCCCAGCAGTATCAGGAGCTGTTCCGCGCCCTGGGCCTGGAGGCCTGAATGGGGCGCCGGCTGGCGGGCCTGTCCCTGGCCGCCGCCCTGCTGGCCATGGGCTGTCGCGGCGAAGCCCCCTCGCTGCTGCCCACTCCACCAGCCCCCATGTCGCTGGTGGTCCGCAGCGCCGCTTTCTCGCCCGGCGGAGATATCCCTGCACGATACACGTGCGACGGCGCCGACGTGTCGCCACCCCTCTCCTGGTTCGGCGCTCCCAAGGGCACCGTGTCCTATGCCCTGGTGATGGACGACCCGGACGCGCCGCGGGGGACCTTCGTGCACTGGCTCCTCTATGATCTCCCCTCCCGGACAGGCTCGTTGCCCGAGGCGGTGCCTGTCGGGGAGCGGGTGGAGGGGGGCGCCGTCCAGGGCAGGAACGATGCGGGGCGGGTGGGCTACAGCGGCCCATGCCCGCCCCGCGGCCCGGCTCACCGCTACCGCTTCACCCTCTATGCCCTCGACACCTTCCTGCGGCTGGCGCCGGGCGCCTCGCTGGACCAGCTAGTCCGGGCCATGAACGGCCACGTTCTGGCCTGGGGCCAGCTGGTCGGCACCTATGCCCGCTACTCCTCCTCCCCGGCCTCGGGGGTGGAGGCGCAGCCCTCGGACCATTCAGGGTGGCGCTGCCGGTTGCGCACCGGCCCCGCCGTGGTCGGCAACTGCACGCACTTGCCGTCGGGGTTGGTCATGCTGACCCGCTGAGGGCCGCCGCGTCTGTTGCCATTGACGCCCTCTTCGGTGCCCTCGCCCCGCCCCGGCTCGCAGCCCTGGCCTTCGGGCACCTGCCACTTGGGGTGCCTGGCAGGGTCGCGCACCACGTTGGAGACGCACGGCAGCTGCATTTCCTTGCCATCGGGGTTGGTAACGGTGACCCGCGCGGGGCCGCCCGCTGCCTCTTCCTCGCCATCTTCGGGCGCGGCGGTAGGGGTGGCTGTCGGCGTGACGGTGGGAGTGACTGTCGGGGTGACGGTTGGGGTGACCGTCGGGGTGACAGTGGGCGTCGCCTCCTCCTGCTGCAGTTGCACCTGGTCTCCCTGCCCGCCCGAAGAGGGGCTGCCATCGTTGGCGGCGAAGACCGTCAGTCCCAGCAGCAAGGACCCCACGCCCAGGGAAAGGATGAAGCCCAGCCTGGCGGCGTTCATGACACACCTCCCATCCCGTCGTTCTGCCAGTGTATTCGTCGGCGGGAAGGGGTATGTTACGGGCAGGCGCTGAGCCATTGGGCCACTCTGCTTCGCCATTTGGACATCCGGCGTGGGGTCTGGCTCTGGGCCGATGGTGGGCACATAATGGAGGCGAGGTCAGGGACGCATGCAGACGGTCTACTCCTATCACCCCGTGTTCCGGCGTGGCCCGCGTTGGCGGGAGCTGGCCCCGGGCCAGCGGCAGCAGGCAGCCGCCGAGGCAGAGGCGCTGCTCATGGCCCCCGAGTCCCCGATCCAGGTGCGGGGGATCTACTCCGGCGTGGGATTCCGCCCTGACGCTGACCTGATGATGTGGTGGGTCGGGCCCTCGGCCGATGCCGTCCAGTCGCTGCTAATCGCCTTCCAGCGGACGCTGCTGGGCCAGCATCTGGAGCTGACCTGGGCCTTCCTGGGCTTGCACCGCCCTCCGGAGTTCAACCCCGACCATCTGCCTGCCTTTCTCAGGGGCGAGCCACCCCGACGCTACCTGTGCGTCTATCCCTTCGTGCGCACCGCCGAATGGTACCTGCTGCCGCCCGACGAGAGGGCGCGCCTGCTGCGGGAGCATGGCGAGCTGGGACGCCGTTTCCCCCAGGTGCTCACCAACACCACTCAGGGCTTCGGCCTGGGCGATTACGAGTGGATCCTGGCCTTCGAGACCGACGAGCTGGACAAGCTGGTGGACTGCATTCGCACCCTGCGCTCCGCCGAGGCGCGGCGGTACACCCGCCTGGAGGTGCCTTTCATCCTGGGCATACGCAAGGGGCTGGAAGAGGCGGTAGCCGACCTGGCCTGACCAGCGACAGCAGGCCCTCTCCGCTCGTCCACCCGCGAACGTCGCGGCGCCGTCCCCCGCCGTGCCGCGCCAGGGACATAGCAGGCGTACAGCGCAGCCGACCGTAGCCGCACAGTCCCGCCCATTCCTATTCCAGTCTTTGGGAAAACGCTGGACATCCAGGCATAGTCTATGACATGTCCGTTTCTTGCCAGATAACACTACTATTGTTTAAGGCGGCACCCCTTCACTAACATGAGAGACATGGAGCGCGAATCCGAGCCGGTGATACGAGTGCTGACTATCCTCTGCGAGCTGGCCGACGCGCCCCTGGAGGAAGAGGAACGGGTGGATCAGGCGCGCCCCTTGCTCACCGTGAGCGGTCTGACGGTGGAGGACCTGCGCCGCGCCCTGGCCGACTCCACTCTGGAATGGCACCGTAGCAAGGCCCGGGAGCTGGGCCTCAGCACCGATACCTGGCTGAACGTGGTGCGTGCCACCTGCGTCACTCAGAGCCGCAACCTGGGCGACCTCATGACCCGTCTGCGTGCCGCCCTGGAGCGGGCGCGGGCCGAGGCCGCCCAGCAACCGCCCCAGCCCTAGCTGGCCCCTGGCCGCCCAAGGCCGGGGGCCTTATCATGGCCTCGGCGAACCCATCAGGAGGTGTGCTGCCATGACTGCCGGCCCCAAGACCCGCATCGAGCGCGACTCCATGGGCACCATGGAGGTCCCGGCCGACGCCTACTACGGCGCCTCCACCCAGCGGGCCGTCCTCAATTTCCCCGTGTCCGGGCAGCCCATGCCCCGCCCCTTCGTGCGGATGCTGGGGCTCATCAAGTGGGCGGCAGCCAAGGTCAACGCCGAGCTGGGACTTCTGGACCCGCGCCTGGCCGAGGCCATCCAGCAGGCCGCTCGAGAGGTGGCCGAGGGGCGCTGGGACGAGCAGTTCGTGGTGGACGTCTTCCAGACCGGGTCGGGCACGTCCACCAACATGAACGCCAACGAGGTCATCGCCAACCGGGCTACGGAGCTGCTGGGGGGCGAGCGGGGGTCCCGACTGGTGCACCCCAACGACCACGTGAACCTCTGCCAATCGTCCAACGACGTCATCCCCACGGCGTTGCACCTGGCCGCCCTGGTAGGCATCGAGCGGCGGCTGATACCGGCGCTGGAAGCCCTGCGCCAGGCCCTGCTACGCAAGGCGGAGGAATTCTGGCCCATCATCAAGACCGGCCGCACCCACCTGCAGGATGCCACGCCCATCCGCCTGGGCCAGGAGTTCCTGGGCTACGCCGGGCAGGTGGAACGGGGGATCAAGCGCCTGCGCTACGCCCAGCAAGAGCTATCGGAGGTGGCCCTGGGAGGCACAGCGGTGGGCACCGGCATCAACGCCCACCCCGAATTCGCCCGTCGCGTCTGTGAACTCCTCTCCCGAGAGCTGGGCCTGGAGGTGAAGGAAACGGACAACCACTTCTGCATGCAGGCCACCCTGGACAACGTGGTCATGGCCAGCGGCTGCCTGCGCACCGTGGCCGTAAGCCTGATGAAGATCGCCAACGACATCCGCTGGATGGGTTCCGGCCCGCGGGCCGGCCTGGGAGAGCTGCAGCTGCCGGAGGTGCAGCCGGGCAGCTCCATCATGCCGGGGAAGGTAAACCCGGTCATAGCCGAGTCCCTCATCCAGGTCTGCGGGCAGGTGCTGGGCAACGACCAGGCAGTGGTGCAGGCGGGCCAAGGCTCCTACTTCGAGCTCAACGTCATGATGCCCCTCGCCGCCCGCAACCTTCTGGAGAGCATCGAGCTGCTGGCCAGTGCCGTCGATAACTTCCGTCAGAAGTGCGTGGAGGGGCTGAAGGCGACCCAGCGCGGCCCCGAGATGGTAGAGAAGGGGCTGATGCTGGCCACCGCCCTGGCCCCGGCCATCGGCTATGACGCCGCCGCGGAGATAGCGAAGGAGGCGGCTCGCACGGGCCGCACCATCCGCGAGGTGGCCCGAGAGCGGACCAGCCTCTCGGAGGAGGAGCTGGACCGCCTGCTAGACCCCACGGGCATGACGGAGCCGGGCCTGGGGGCTGGCCCCGTCTCGGGCTAGACCTCCTGGGCGATCTCGGCCCAGCGGGGCTGCCGCTTCTCCAGGAAGGCTGTCACACCCTCCCGGTGCTCGGGCGAGCGGCGACAGCGCTCGATGACCTCGTTCTCGAAGCGGCGGGCCGTCTCCAGATCCGACTCCACGCCCCGGTGCACCGCCTCCTTCATCCAGCCCAGGATGCGGGTGGGGCCGTTGGCCAGCTCGCCGGCGAAGGCCAGCACTTCGTCCATGAAGGACTCCTGGGGGAAGACGCGGCTCACCAGCCCTATCTGCAAAGCCTCCTGGGCATCGATGATACGGGCCGTCATCCCCAGCTCCAGGGCCTTGCCCATCCCTACCAGCCGCGGCAGCAGGAAGGTGCTGCCGAACTCGAAGATGAGTCCCACCCGAGCGAAGATGAAGCCGATACGGGCCTGGTCCGATGCCAGGCGAATGTCGCAGGGGAGGGTGATGGTAGCGCCGATGCCCACCGCCGGGCCATTGATGGCCGCCACCAGGGGCTTGGGGAACTCGTAGACGCTGCGGAACAGGTCGTCCCCCGCCAGCTCCCGTCGGCCTCCCTCCTCGATCATGCGCCGGAAATCGCGCACGTCGTAGCCCGAGCAGAAGGCCCTGCCGGCCCCCGTCAGCACAACGCACCCGACGCCCCTGTCCTCGGCCGCCTGCCGAAGGGCGTCCATCAGCTCGCGGCCCATTGTGGCGTTGAAGGCGTTCAGGACCTGCGGCCTGTTGAGGGTGACCAGCGCCACCCTGTCCCGCTTCTCGTAGGTGATGGTCTCGTATGACATGGCACCACCTCCTTGGCCTTGCTGCGACCTCATCCTTCGGGCGCCTGGTCGAGGGCACGGTTGGCCAGGGCATCGGCCCGGCGGTTCTGCTCCCTCGGTATCGCCTTCACCTGGAATTCCTGGAAGCGGCGCCTCAGCTCCAGCAGCCGGGCGAACAGGCGGCGCAGGACGGGGTCCCGAACCCGATAGCGGTGCTGGAGCTGCCTCACCACCAGCTCCGAGTCCATCCTCAGCTCCAGGGAGCGGGCACCCAGTGCTAGAGCGGCCTCCACGGCGGCGATGGCCGCCTTGTACTCGGCCTGGTTGTTGGTGGCCACGCCGATGGGCCGAGAGATAGTGTATATCTCCCTGCCCGCCTCGTCGAGCAAAACAGCGCCAATGGCCGCAGGGCCAGGATTGCCCCGGGAGGCGCCGTCGGCGTAGGCCACCACCCTCTCCGCCTTCACCGCCGCAGGGCCACCTTCACCTCGTCGTCGTAGACCGTGACCCGCGCTACCAGGGCGTGGAGGCAGCGCCCCAGCTCCTCCGGCGGCAGTTCGCGCCAGCGCTGCAGAGTGCGCCGCGCCTCCTGCCCGTCGGTCCCCAGGTAGTGCCGCACCAGCTCTACCCCCGCCTGCCGCCACTGATCCTCGTCCAGGTCGCCGCGGGCCGCTTCGGCCAGCAACCGGGAGAGGCGGCGCCGCAGGCGCGGCAGCTCGGCATCCTGAAGGGCAGGCCGGGAGGCGACGTCGTCGGCACCTTGGGCCAGGACGGCCTCGACCACTCGCTCTTCCAGCTCCTGGGCGCGCCAGGTGTGATAATCGCACAGGCTGCGGTTGACCCGCGACCCGCATTGGTAATAGCGGTATTCGCCGTGCTGGAGGTCGCCATCGCGGCGGCGCCAGCGCTGGACGCGCCGCACCCCCACCATGCGCCCTCCACAATAGCCGCAGTAGGCCAGGCCCGACAGGGGGAAAAGGGCAGAGCGGGGACGGGGACCCCCCTGGCCCGCCCCCAGCCGCCGCTGCGCCCGCTCGAACTCCTGAGCAGAGACCAGCGGGGGGTGGTTGGCGGGCACCCGCACCCCGAAGCGGCGATAGGTGCCCAGGTAGACGCGGTTGCGGAGGATGTCCCGCACTGCGGCCACCGTCCACAGGCGGCCGGTGCGGGTACGGATGCCCATCTCGTTGAGGCGCTGGGCCAGTCGCCTCAGCCCCAGCCCCTCCTGCACATACAGGCGGAAGATGAGGCGCACCACCTCCGCCTCCTCGGGCACCACCTCCAGCCGACGCCTCTCGCCGACGCGATAGCCGAAGGGGGGTCGGCCCAGGGCAGCGCCCCGCACTGCCAGCCGGGCCATGGCCCTCCTGACCTGGTCCGCCATGGGGCTGGCTGAGCGGTGGCCCAGTAACTCCTGGCCAACGTCGCCCCCGCTGGCCAGGGAGAGCACCTGCCCACCCTGGGCCAGCAGCTGGAAGTAGCGCAGGCACACCTCGGCCGCGTCTCTGCCCAGGGCGGCGGCCGATGGCACTACCACCGCAGCCCCCCGCGCCTGGGCCAGCAACTGGCGGAAGCCCTCCTCGCCGGACTCCGTCAGGAAGGCCACCGGACGCAGGCGGCGCTGGCGGCAGAAACGGCGAAACGTCTTCTCCCCTTCAGCCTCTCCGCCAGGGAAGTAGCCCACGGCGTCCACGGCCTGCCCGCCCCTTCTTCTATGCTATGCCACGTAGAGGATGCGCTCGCAGCTCATGCACTGGACCAGGGAGTTGCCGGAGCGGGCCTGCTGGATCAGCGAGGTAGGGAGGGTGATGCGACAGCCCCCGCACAGGCCCCGCTCCACCCTGGCCACAGCGCGACCCTGGCGACGCGACCGCAGCTCCTGGTAAAGCTGGAGGGCGCTGCCATTGATGCGGGCCGCCTGCTCCCGCCTTCGCTCCTCCAGGGATGCCAGCTCCGCCTCCAGCGATTCCCTCTGGGACTGGAGGGCGGCTTCCTCGGTCCGCCATTCCTCCTCGCGGCGGGCCAGCAGGGACTCTTTCTCCTTCAGGGCTGACTCCTGCTCGTCCCCCTGCAGCATCATCTCCAGCAACGCGTCCTCCTTGCGCGAGAGCTGCCGACGGAGGGAGTCCAGGTCAGCCTGCAAGTCCTGGAGTTCTTTGGGGTTGCGGACGCTCCCGCCGTAGAGCTTGTCCTCCACCGCCTTGGCCTTGCGGCGCAACTCTTCGACCTCCCATTCGGCCTCCCGCTGGCGGTGACGCAGGTCCAGCAGCTCCTTGCGCAGCCGGGCCACTTCGTCCCGCATTTCCAGAAGGTCCCGCGGTTCCTGCAGCCGGCCGATGACGTCCTCGAGACGCTGGCGAAGGGAGTCTATGGCCAGGTCGGTCTCCTGGAGGGCGAACAGCTCAGCGACAGTGGTCATGGGCGGGAACGGGAGGGCTGGACGGGCCCGCGACGGGATTATAGACTGAGTACAGGGACGCTGACAAGGCGAAAAGCCCTTCCCCCGGCCACAGGCGGTGGTCTCCATGCGCTACCACGTTTCCCACGAGCTGAAGCAGGCAGTAGGGGCACGCACTCTGTTCGCCCTGCGGGAGGAGCATGTGTGCCTCCAGGAGGGGCTGGTGCTGGACCGGCTGGACGGCACCGTGGAGGTCATCCGCACTAACAAGGGACTGCTGGTGCGGGTGCAGGTGGCGGGACGAGGCCACGGCCAGTGCGCCCGCTGCCTGACCGATCTGGACTACCCGGTACGCCTGCAGTTCGAAGAGGAGTTCCTGCCGGTGGCCGATGTCTTCACTGGCGCCCCGCTGCGCATACCCGAGGGCGCCGACAACTTCCTCATCGGCGCCGATTTCGTGCTGGACCTGCACGAGCCGCTGCGCCAGTACGCCCTGATGGCAGAGCCCATCAACCCCCTCTGCCGGCCCGACTGCCGGGGCCTCTGCCCCCAGTGCGGCAGCGATCTGAACGCGGGGGCATGCCGCTGCGCTCCCCTCTTCGACAGCCGCTGGGAGGCACTGCGGGCCCTGGCCGCCCGCCTAGACCCCGAGGAGGAGTAGAAGAAGATGGGCGCCGTTCCCAAGAAGAAGCCCTCTCGTGCCAAGACCCGACAGCGCCGTTCCCACTGGCACGCCGAAACGGCTGCGCTGGTGCGCTGTCCTCGTTGCCGCAGCCCTCGGCTACCACATCACGCTTGCCCCGTCTGCGGCACCTACCGCGGCCGCCAGGTGATCCCCGTGGAAGTCCCCGGTCGCTAGGCACCCCCTCAGCCCCTGTTAGTGGGCCAGGGGCCGCCAGGCCGTGCCGGCGCTGCCTGCAGCTTCGTTGACACTAGTGGTGGAGGGGTTTACAATGCGGGTCGACCGCGGCGGAGGCAGGGGAGAGGTATGCACAAGGACCTTCTGGACATTCTCGCCTGTCCCATGTGCAAGGCGCCTCTGGACCTGACCTCGGAAGAGGAGCGGGGCCAGGACGTTGTCAAAGGCTACCTCACCTGCGTCAGATGTGGCGAGCGTTATCCCATCGAGGACTCCATCCCCAACCTCCTGCCGCCCCACATGCGTCAGTCGGTGTCCTAACGCGGAGGTGGCAAGGGGATGCAGAAGACCCAGCTAGCCGGTGCTGTCATCATGGTGGGCTCCGTCCTGCAGATGGTGCTGTTCCTGTGGGCGGTGGCCCGTCGCAGCTATCTGGCGGTGGCCCTGCCCGTCATGGGCGCCCTGGCCACCGTCTCGGCCCTAGCCTTCTGGATAGGCTGGACCCTCTTCACCGCCGAGAGCGAAGAGGAAGAGGAGCCTCTGGAGCTGTCGGTGGAGGGCTAGCCCCCGCCACCGGCGACCTCCCAGCCCGGGCCGGCCACCCTTCGCACCCCTGCTTTGCCGGCACGCCGCATCAACTCGGCCACCGTCAGGCCCAGCAGAGGGTGCCGCAGGCCAGGCGCGATCTCGCTGAGGGGCACCAGCACGAAGGGCCTCTGGTGGAGACGGGGGTGGGGCAGCTCCAGCTCCGGCGTCTCGAGGGCCAGGTCGTCGTAGAACAGGACGTCCAAATCGATGACCCTCGGCCCCCATCTTGGCCCCTCCTGGCGGCCCAGCTCCCGCTCTAACCCTTTCAGGGAGCGTAGCAGCTCCACAGGAGCCAGGTCTGTCTGCAGAAGACAACAGGCATTGTAGTAATAGGGCTGGCCGGGCGGCCCACCCACAGGCTCCGTCTCGTAGAGGGAGGAGACGGCAACTACGTTCCCCAGCCCCCTCAGCCGCGACAGGGCCACCCGCAGGTTGGCAGCCCTGTCGCCCTGATTGGAGCCGAGGGCTAGGTAGACCTCCGCCACCCGTCCCTATGCCCGACGAAGAAAACGAAGGAGGCTCGGGCCAGGGCCGGCCGATCCCGCAGGCCCACTCGGGCCTCGCCGAAGGCCACCGGCCTCTGCCAGTGGAGCACCTGCCCCTCGGCCACCAGCTCGCCCGGGCCGCTCGTCCCCAAGAAGAGGACGTCCATGGCCACGGTGGCCTGGGGCGCGCCTGCCAGGCCCTCCAGGGCCTTCAGGTGGCCCAGGGCTGCCCCCATGGCCGAGTCCATGATGGCCCCGAGGACTCCTCGGTGCACACGCCCCCAGGCGTCCAGGTGAGAGGGCCCGGCCACCAGGACGATGCGAGCGTAGCCGGGGCGCGCCTCCTCCAACCGCGCTCCCATATTGGCCACGAAGGGGCTGTGGCTGGCCTCCTGCATCCTTCTCCCTGGTCCAGGTTATCGGCGCTGGGGTAGCCAGTCCAGAGGCAGTTGACGTTCACGTCAGATATCCATAGAATGCGTGCGAGCGGGACCGGCATCGAAGCGGAGGAAGCTATGGCGACCACAGGATATGTCGAAAACGGCGGCGTCCGCATCTACTACGAGGTCCACGGCCGCGGCGTGCCCGTACTGCTGCACCACGGCTTCACCAGCTGCGCCGAGGACTGGCACCGCTTCGGCTACGTCGAGCCTCTGGCCGAGCGCTTCATGGTCATCCTGATGGACGCCCGCGGCCACGGTCAGAGCGACAAGCCCCATGACCCCGAGCTCTACACTATGGACCTGCGCACCGACGACGTGCGGGCGGTGCTGGACGCCGTGGGGGTGGAGCGCGCCCACTACTGGGGCTACTCCATGGGCGGCCTCACGGGCTTCTACTTTCTGAAGCGCTATCCCGAGCGAGTGCTGGGCTTCGTCAACGGGGCCTCGGGCACGGGCTTTCCCCGTCGGGACCTGGCGGCAGCCCAGGCCCGCGCCGACGCCCTGGCCTCGGGCGACCTCAAGGCCATAGCCGCCACCTGGAACTCCACCGAGTCGGCCATGGCGGCCCTGCTGGAGCGCAACGACCTGCAGGCCCTCGCCGCTTGCATGCGTGGCAACCTGGCCTCGGAGCGGGTGGACCCTGCCGACCTGCAGGCGCCCTCCCTGCACTATGTGGGCGAACGGGACCCCATCCTGCCAGGAACCAAGGCAGCGGCCGAGAAGATGGCCGGCTCCTTTCACGTCATCGCCGGTGAGAACCACCTGAGCTGCTTCCGCCACAGCGGCAAGGTGCTGCCCCTGGTGGTGGAGTTCCTGGAGAGGGTCTCCCAGCCGGCCTAGTCCCGCCGGGCAGGGAGCAGGAACGTAAAGCGTCCCTTGGCCACCAACTGACCGCCGGGGAGGCGTCGGGCCTCCGCCTCGGCGAAGGCCACCTGCCGGCCCATCCTCAGCACCCACCCCTCCACCTCCAGCCGCTCGCCCGGCCTGGCAGCGCTCAGAAAGCTGACGTTCATCTCCAGCAGCAGATGGGGATCCGAGGGGACGGCTTCCTGTCCCCGCAGAGAGGTGATGGCGCCTGCCACCGCCTCGTCCAGCAGGGCGGCCACGACGCCGCCATGCATGATGCCCCCCGGATTGGTGTGCTGGGGTCCCAGGGTGATGCCCCAGCGCACGCGCCCCTCTGCCCACTCCAGCAGCTCGGCGCCCATTGCCTCCACGAAGGGGCTGCGGAGGGGACTCCGGTCGCTCAAGGTGCCTCCTGGGGGGCCTGCCAGCCGCGGACGATGGCGTCGGCCATGCGGGCCACCCGCGCCATCTCCTTCACGTCGTGGACGCGGACGATGTCCGCGCCCTGGGCCACGGCCAGGGCCACGGTGGCGGCCGTCCCCTCCAGCCTCTCCTCCACCGGCAGGCCGCCCAACACCAGACCGATGACGGACTTGCGGGAGGTGCCGATGAGGAGGGGCCGCCCCGCCCTCTGCCGCAGCTCGGCCAGGCGTCTCAACATTTCCAGGGCGTGCTCGGGCCGCCAGCCGAAGTTGAAGCCGGGGTCGACGATGAGGGCATCGCGACAAACGCTTGCAGTCTCGGCCAGGCGGAAGGACTCCTCCCAGCCCGTCAGCACGTCAGCCACGACGTCGGTGAAGGCGCGGCCACGCTGGTTGTGCATTACGACAGCAGGGACGCCGTATTCGGCCAAGAGGCGTGCCATATCGGGGTCGGCCTTCAGGCCGGAGACGTCGTTAACAAGGGATGCCCCAGCTTCCAGGGCAGCCCGTGCTACCACGGCCTTGGTGGTGTCGATGCTGATGGGCACATCCAGCTCCTTCGCCAGGGCGCGCACTACCGGCAAAACACGACGAAGCTCCTCGTCGGCCGGGACCGGCTCATAGCCTGGGCGCGTGGACTCTCCCCCCACGTCGATGATGTCGGCGCCTTCCTCGCGCATGCGCACGGCCAGCCGCACCGCCGCCGCCACGTCGTAGCCGATGCCATCGCCGGCGAAGGAGTCGGGCGTGCAGTTGACGATGCCCATGACGTAGGTGCGCTCGCCCCAGCGGAACTGGCGCCCCCCGATGGTCATGGGCGGTGGTTGCTGAGGGTTGGCCTCGCACATGCCGTCGGCCAGTATAGGCTAGGCACCGCCTTCGTCCCACCCCAGGGGAGGCAGGCGCAGGTGCCAATCGGTGGCCCGCTGATAGGCGTGGGCCGCTCGCAGAAGCGTGCCTTCGTCCCACCAGCGACCCACCAGCTGCAGGCCGATGGGCAGGCCGCTGCTGTCGAAGCCGCATGGCACCGAGATGGCCGGCTGCCCGCTGACGTTGAAGGGGTTGGTGTTCCTGATGAGGGCCAGGGTGGCCGAAAGCTCCGCCTCCGTCAGGGGCGGTGCCACGATGGGCGTGGTGGGCGTCGCCAGCAGGTCGATCTCCTGCCAGAGGCGCTGCCAGGCCTCGATGACAGCCGCCCGCACGCGCTGGGCCTGCACGTAGGCCACGGCAGGGTAGAGGGCGGCCATCTCCAGACGCAGGCGCACGTCCTGCCCGTAGTCCTGGGGACGTTCCCGCAGCCACGTCAGGTGGTAGGCCAGGGCCTCCACGAGGGTTATGGCGCCCGCCGCTGTGGGCACCACATCCATATGGGGCAGGGACACCTCCCGCACCTCGGCCCCCAGCTCCGACAGCACCTCCAAGGCGCGACGGACGGCAGCCCCCACCTCCTCCGATATTCCCTGGAAGAAGTGCTCTCGCGGGACCCCGATGCGCAGCCCTCGCACGCCGCCATCCAGCCCGGCTGCGTAGTCGGGCACCGGCATCCTGGCCGCCGCCCGGTCTCGGCCGTCGGGCCCGGCGATGACGGAAAGCACCAGGGCACAGTCCTCAGCGGTGCGGCACATGGGGCCCACGCAGTCCAGAGTCCAGGCCAGCGGTATGACGCCGTGAGTGCTCACCCGTCCGAATGTGGGCTTCAGGCCGGTGATGCCGCACAGGGCCGAGGGGATGCGAATGGAGCCGCCAGTGTCGGTGCCCAGGGCAGCGAGGCACTCGCCCGCTGCCACCGCCGCCCCCGATCCCCCCGAGGAGCCACCAGCTATGCGCTCCGTGTCCCAGGGATTGCGCACCGGCCCGTAATGGGGGTTTACGCTGGTGGCACCGAAGGCGAACTCGTGCAGGTTCAGCTTTCCCACCAGCACTGCCCCGGCCTGCCGCAGCCGCGCCACGACCGTGGCGTCCTCTCGGGACACCGACCGGGCCAGGAACTTCGAGCCGGCGGTGGTGCGGACGCCCGCCGTGTGGAAGAGGTCCTTCACGGCCACGGGGATGCCGTGCAGGGGGCCGCGGTGCTCGCCCCTGGCCAGCTCCTCCTGGGCCCGGCGCGCCTCGGCCAGCGCCTGCTCGGCCGTAACGGTGATGAAGGCGTTCAGCCGCGGCTCCAGAGCCTCGATGCGCCGCAGGCAGGTCTCCGTCAACTCCAGAGGCGACAGCTCGCGGCGGGCCAGGGCCTGCGAAGCTTCGGCCAGGGTGCGGACGGGCAGGGGCTGTGCGCTCATCCCTCGGCCACGGGAGCGTAGAAGGCCACGGCCGGCGCCGTCTCGCCCATGGGAAGGGAGGAGAGGATGTCCAGCGCCTGCCCCACCATCCCCAGATAGGCCCGCAGGGGCCCATCGTCCTCGGGTGGGGGTCTCAGGCCGAGCCGCGACAGCAGGACAGCAGGGTCCTCCTGCACCTCAGCCCTCCACCGCCTCTATCTCCTCCTCCTGCACCTGGCCGTCCCGGATGCGAAAGGCCCTGACCACCGGGTGCTCCGGGTCCTTGAGGGAGATGAGGACATAGTAGGCCTCGGGCCAGAAGGCCAGGCGCACGTCGGTGGGAGAGGGATAGGCCTCGCTGAAGGTGTGGGAGTGATATATGGCCAGAAAGTCCCAGCCGTTTTGTTCGCACTCGCGATACACGCGGAAGAGGTCGTTGGGGTCTACCTGGTAGCGGTAGGGGCTTTCCTCGGCGTTGCGACAGCGGTAGAGTCGGGCCGCGTGGCCGTTGCTCCCGGCGATTATGCCACAGCACTCGTTGGGTGCCTCGGCCTTGGCATGGGCTACCATCTCGTCCAGGTAGCTCTTGGGCAGGCGCAACGGCATGGCAGACTACCTCTCGGGAAGGGTGAAGTCGGGACGCCTCCGATGCTACGTGCCCTCCCGGCCTCGGTCAAGCTCGGGGCCACCGCCCTGGCGGGCCAGCCGGCGCCGTTCCTCCAGCATGCGGCGTCGCCGCTCGGCCCTGGGGGCAGTCCACTCCACCGTGTTCAGCACGTAGAGGAAGGTGGGCAGGCAGGCCACCATGACGGCGATGGCGATGATCTGCGCCGTGCGCAGCCCCGCCCACACGATGTCGTCCAGCCGAAGGAAGCTGATGCCCAGTCGCATGGCCGAGTAGAGGAATGCCCAGGTGAGGAAGATGATGCCCGGGCGGGTCCCCCGCCGCCACAGGTAGAGCAGCACGGCGAAGATGGCCAGGTCGGCCAGCATCTCGTATGCCACCGCCGGATGCTGCACGTGGTCGGGGCCGTACCTCAGGAAGCTGGGGCTGTCGGGGTGGGTATAGCGCACGCCCCACGGCAGGGAGGTAGCCTCGGCGAAGTGCTCCCCGTTGATGATGTCGCCGATGCGTCCCACTGCCATGCCTACTATCGCGCCCATGGCAGCTACGTCGGCCACCCGCCACTTGTTGGGCACCCTCGCCAGCAGGGTGTAGATCCAGGCCCCCAGGCTGCCGCCGATGAGGGCGCCGTAGATGGAGATGCCGCCGGCATTGAGAGCGAAGATGCGGCCCGGGTCGTCCCGGAACTGGTCCAGGTTCTCCAGGACGAACAGGGCGCGGGCGCCGATGATGCCCCCCACCACCAGGGCCAGGGCAGTGTTGTATATGTGGTCGTCGCTGAAACCGGCCCGTCGCGCGAAACGCGCCGCCACCGCCACCCCTGCCAGCACGCCCAGAGCGGCGAAAAGCCCGTGCCAGGTCACCTCCACCCCGCCCACCTCGAAGATCACCGGGTCGATGGGGATGCGGATGGCCATGAGGCTAAGCATCTTCTCCTCCCGAGCGGCGGGCCCGTACTCCGGCCCGGGCCAGCAGCCGCTCCATCTCCCGTTCGATGCCCACCTCGGGCCAGCCCTGGACGGCCAGGGCAGTGTCCTGCGGCCCGATGCGGGCCCA
>JANXAP010000034.1 GCA_025062275.1 Dehalococcoidia bacterium | reverse complement strand
AGCCCAGGGCCGCCCTGACGTAGGGTTCGGCCTCTGGCGGATAGGGGCCGCCAGCGAGGGCGGCGGCAACCGCATCGTGGATAGCTGTGCCCCTGGTGGCAGCCGCATCCCGCACCCTCTCTGGCTCTTCCGCTGCGAGGGCTAGGGCTTGGTCTACCGTCAGGCCGTCGTTGAGCATCTCCCGCACGGCCGCCAACGTGGTCCTGCGGGCCCAGGCGGCCACGTTTGGCTTACTGACCACCGCCAGGATAGTCGTGACACTGGGGTAAAGCTTGCCGTCCACCTCGTAGAGCCTCTGCCCACCGACGTTTAGGCGGCGGGCCCGGAGGGTCGGGATGGCGGTCATTTCAGGAACTCCTCAAGGAGGCAAGCAGGGCACAGGTATGGCAGCCACCTCGGCGGCAGAGGCTCCCCACACCGCCGGCACCGGCGCCTGTGTGAGACGATCGTCTCACGCCTCTCACGCCTCATGGCCGCCCCCCTCCCGTCGGCGCAGGTGGCCGCAGGGCCCGCTCCCGTAGGAGCCCCGCCAAGGCCCGGCGGAGGCCAGGGCAGGCGGCGGCCCGCCATAAGAAGCGACGGCGGCGGCCGTCTAGCGTCCGCACAGTCATCACGACCGCATCTTGTCCAGGAAACTCAGCGAGCAAGGCGGCGACCCTGGCCATGAACCTGGAATCGGCGGCCTCGTCCGAGGTCTCCAGCACTGTGAACTTCAGCGGCGGCCTAGCGCCCAGCTCCAGGGCCGCTGCCACGAGGGGGGAGGCGGAGCGGGGTGGTTGGAGCAACCGAACCAGCTCGGCTGCATGGGGCCGCATATCCCGCAGGAGTGCATCCACCTCGGGCGTCCGCTTGCCCCGCACAACCAGGCGGCCGCCATCAACCCGCAGCGTTAGGCCAAGTTGACGGGCACGGCGCAACAGGTCGAGTGTGGCGGTCATGCTGTCCCCTCCTCTGGCTCAAACAACAGCAGGTCGTCATCGGGGTCGGCGGGGGCGGCAGGTGGGGGAGCTTCAGGGGGGCGGCCGGGCCGTTCGTTTCGTCCACCAAGCATATATATAGGTGCTTGGTTGGACGAAGGTTCATCCATCCACCCCCTATACTTATGCTTGGATGGACGAACCGACACTAACTTTCCACCTCGCCCCTGCCCCCCCGCCGCCGCCCACCTGTAGGCCACTCCAGCCTTCCCGGGCAGCTGGATGGCCTGGACCTCTCCCTTCTCGGCAAGCCAACGAAGGACACGGGCCAGAGTCGTGGCGGCTGCCCCGCTGGCCCCGGCCTCCCGGGCCAACTGGGCCAGCTTGTAGGCGCTGGTGGGCTCGTCGTCAGGGCCGGGCAAAAGGTCATGAATGATGCGCAACGCCCGTCTGAAGGCGGCCCGCTCCCCACTACCGATGGCGACGTAGTCACCGCCTTGCAGCTCAATGACCAAGTCACGGGGCGTCGCCTCAAAGCGGGAGAGCGCTTCAAGCTTGCGGCGGTTGGGCCCCCCTTCCTCGCCTTTCATCTCGATGGCGATGTCCACTGCCCCGACTAAGGCTGATGAACCCCGGTGCCCGGTGCCCTCGGCCCCGTCGGCCTTGCGCCGGTGATGGAGGATGACAACGGCCAGGCCCCAGCGCTGCGCCAGGTTCACCAGCGGGCGAATGGCGGCCTCAACATGGCTGGCTGCGTTTTCATCCTCCACGCCTGCCCAGGCCGAGAACGTGTCCACCACCAACAGGCGGGCCCCCTCATTGGCGGCTCGCTCGAAGACGGAAAGCGCCTGCGCCCAGGTGGGCACGTCCTTCCTGTAGAGCACTCGCACGGGGCCGTCTGCGGGCAGGCCCAGGGCCTGGGCCCGCTCTATGACGACGGCGGGGGGCTCCTCCGTGGCCACGAGGGCCCAGGCGCCTTCGGGCAAGGAAGCCTCCTGCCCTAGAAACTCGCCGGCCCCGCTCGCCAGGGCTCGCAGCAGGTGCCATATCAGCGTGGACTTGCCCCATTTGGGTCTCGCCGACAAAAGCGTGACGCACCCATAGCCAATGTAGCCCTCCCACGCCCACGTGACATGGGTGTCACCCTCGGCCTCGTCCAACGTGCGCCAGGGCACTGGGCCAGCGGCACCGTCGGCCAGGGCCTCCACCGCTTCCTTGAGGGCGGCCATGACCCCCACGGACTGGCGGCGGAATGCGTCCCGCAGGTCTTTTTCGCCCAGGGAGGGGGCCACCAGGCCCCTACCTACCAGGTCGAATGTGGCGGCGGCCAGGCCTACTTCCTGGGCAACGTTCACCCAGTGGCGGGCTGCCCTCTCCCCGGCCTCGTCAGCGTCGGCCACCACCAGGAGCGCCCGGGCACCCCTGGCCATCACTTCTCGCAGAATGGCGCCGTCGGGCTTTGCGGCGGCCCCCTTCGTCACTGCATGGGCGGATGCTACCTCCCGTAGCCCTGCTGCTTCCAGGGCGTAGAGGGCCACTGTGGCGTCACTCTCTCCCTCGCACAGCACCAGCACCGGCGGCATGGCCTCAGCCAGGGCGGGCCAAAAGGGGGGACGTGGGCCATCACCGGCCCAGTATCCCTTAGCCTCGGGCGAACGCAGCTTAGCCACGCCCAGGGTAGGCCAGGTAAAAGCTATGGCCCCGTCCTTGGCCTCGATGGGCAGCCTGCGCAACCACTCCCGAGGCACACCGCAACGTTCTGCCCACCAGGTCAGCGGGTCTGCTACACCCGGCTGTTGGGCCTGGCGCTTGTCCGGCTGGTGGCCATTGCGACGCTCGCCTGGTGGAAACAGGTCGGCCCAAGACAGGCCGAGGCGCTCCAGCACCGCCTCGGTGTCGCACCCTGCGTGGCAGCGAATGAGGACTCTCCCGTCCTCGCCTTCGCTGAGCGACAGGCTCCGGTGCTGGTCATCGTGGGCCGGACATAGGGCAGCCCACGTGCCGTTGCGGTAGCGCACGGGACGGCAGGTCAGCTCCTCCAGGCGGGCCAAAACGGGGGAGAGGCGGTCGGCGGCAGTCATCCTGCCACCTCCGCCATGAGCGCCAACTGCCGTGGGAAACTCTCAGGCCCCGGCCCAAGCTTTACCTCTCGTGTGGCGAAGGGCCAATCGGGCCAGCCTACCTCGGTGAAGTCATCGAGCCGGAGCCAGATTTCTGCCTGCCCGTCTACTGTCCCCGGGCTGCCGATGCGAAGGGCCTCGGCCAGTGGCAGGCGGTAGGCCAGCCGCTCGCTGTCGAGTCGCACAATAATGGCGGTGGCACCTTGCTCGGCGGCGTAATGAAGGGCTACGGCAGGCAGGCTGATGCGGCCTTCTAAGCGCTGGCGGCGCCTGTACGGCACGGCTAGGACAGTCTCGCCATCGACTTGCGTTAGCTTGCCGATGACGGCCCATCGCCCTAGTGAAGGGCGGTAGACCGTTAAAGCTTGCGTTGTTGAGCGGGTAGCAGTAAAATCATTGTGAGGCGCCAAAGCTCTGCCCTCCTTCTACCTGTCTCGGGTTTACCGGTGCCTCCAGGGCCCTGCCCCGCCCGCCAAGCAGTCGGCAGGGCCCCGCAACCAATGAATGCTTAAGCCTTTTCGCCATTTGCCCTCCTTTCTCGCTGCCGTCTCTCTCTTTCTGCCGCCAGCGCTTCAACCGAGTCCGCCGATATTAGGTGGCCCAACACCGTGCGAACTGCGGTGAGCCTGCCCTCGGCGATGAGCTGACGAATACGGATATGGCTTAGCCCGAGCCGCCGGGCGGCCTGTGAGACACTGACATGTTCGGTGTCCGTGCGCAGCATTGTAGTCCCTCCTCAGCAAGTGTGTTCGTCTTACCAATATAGCATGGCCAAGCGAAACAGTCAAGGGTGTAGACGAAAAAACATCACGTGGCCAGCGCCTCATCCACCAGCTCCGCCGCCCTCCTGTCCATCTCCGAGAGGGCGTGGGCGTAGACGTCCAGGGTGAGGGACGCTTGGGCATGGCCAAGGCGCCTCTGGAGGGTCTTGATATCGAGGCCTTGGGCGGCAAGCAGCGCTGCATGGCAGTGGCGCAAATAGTGGGCGGGGCGCCTGGGCACCCCCGCCCGCTCGCACAAAGTGGCCATGGCCTCGCTGATGGTGCGGGAACGGGGGGGCCTCGCCCGCCAGAACAAGTGCACCGAGTCCCGGGGCAGCCCCTCCAGGAGGCGTAGAGCCAGGGCGGGAAGGGTGATGGCCCGCTCGCCCGCCCTGCTCTTCGGCCCGCCCAGGTGCCAGCCGTCGCTGGCCCAGACCACGCTGCGCCTGACCCTCAACACGGCGTCCTGCCAGTCCACGTCTCCCCATTCCAGGCCCAGGAGCTCCCCCACCCTCATGCCCGTCAGGAGCGCCAGGCCCAGCATCTTCGACAGGGGGTGAGGGTCGGCGGCGGCCTCGGCCAGGAACCGTCTCATCTCCTCGATACCCCACTCCCTGGCCTCCCGCCTCTGATGGGCGGGCTTTGGCACCTGGTCGCAGGGGTTGCTGCCCAGGAGCCCCAGGCGCCTCGCCCTCTCCAGGCAGGCATGGAGGGCAGCCCAGCACAGCTGCAGCCGCCTGGTCCCCTTCCCCTGGGCCGAGAGCTCCAGGAGGGCCCGCTGGATGTGCAATGGCGAGAGGCGCACTAGCCGCACCCGCCCCAGGTGGGGGAGGAGGGCCGCCAGCTCGGCCCGGTAGGTGTCCAGAGTCTTGGGCTTCAGCCTCCCCTCGGCATCGGCCAGGTATTCGGCTACCCAGTCGGCTACGGTAAGGCGAGAGGGGGGCGCTAGGTTCCCCTCCTGGTAGCGGGAGACGAGGGCCCTGAGCTTGGCGACCACCTCCGAGCGGGTCTTGCCCGTCACCCAGTAGCGCTTGCCGCCCAGGGAGACGCCTCCCTCCCAGTAGCTCCTGTCAGGGCGCTTGTAGACTGTCCCCTCGTGGCGGGCCCGCCTCGGCATGGGCCATCCCTCCCTGCCGAGGGCCCATAAAGTGTCGCCCGACAATTTGCCGACAATTGGTGGAGGGGCCTGAGGCAGGTTCGGGAGGCCGCCCGGGGGCGAAATCGTATTGGCGGGAGTGTATGGGAGTCGAACCCACCCGGGACGGGCACGCCGCCCCGCCACGGTTTTGAAGACCGGGAGGGCCACCGGGCCCCTGCCACTCCCGCCCGTCTATACTTTAGCGCCTGACCGCTGACACAGCAGAGGCTCGGCCAGGCCCCCTAGCCCCCTCTACAGGCTGGCCAGAGCCCGGCGGGCAGCTGCCACTGTGGCCTCGATGTCGTCCTCGCTGTGGGCCAGGGAGACGAACCAGGCCTCGAACTGGGACGGCGGCAGCAGCACCCCCTGCTCCAGCATGGCGGCAAAGAAGCGGCCGAAGAGGCCCGTATCGGACTTCCTCGCCGAGGCGTAGTCGCGCACCGGCCCCGCCGCAAAGAAGACGGTGAGCATGGAGGCCACCCTCTGCACCGTGGCGGTTACCCCCAGCTCGGCTAGGGCCGCAACCAGCCCCGACTCGAGCCGCGCCGAGAGGTCCTCCAGCCGCCCGTAAGGGGCTTCGTCTCGCAGCAAGCGCAAGGTGGCCACGCCAGCGGCCATGGCCAGCGGGTTGCCAGCCAGCGTCCCCGCCTGGTAGACAGGGCCCAGAGGGGCCACCATCTCCATGACGTCGCGGCGGCCGCCGTAGGCCCCCACCGGCAGGCCGCCGCCGATGACCTTTCCCAGGCAGGTCAGGTCGGGCGTGACGCCGTAGACCGTCTGGGCGCCCCCCCAGCAGAGTCGGAAGCCCGTCACCACCTCATCGAACACCAGCAGCGCGCCGTAGCGCTGGGTCACTTGCCGCAGCCCCTCCAGGAAGCCGGGCTCCGGCGGCACCACGCCCATGTTGGCTGCCACTGGCTCCACGATGACCGCCGCTATCTCCTCGCCCCGTTCGGCAAAGAGGGCGGATACGGCCGCCAGGTCGTTGTAGGGCAGGACGATGGTCTCGGCGGCATAGGAGGGAGGCACGCCAGGGCTGTCGGGCAGGGAGAGGGTGGCAGCGCCCGAGCCCGCCCTGGCCAGCAGTCCGTCGGCATGGCCGTGGTAGCAGCCCTCGAACTTGATTATCTTGGTGCGGCCGGTGTAGGCCCGGGCCAGCCGCAAGGCCGACATGGTGGCCTCGGTGCCCGAGTTGACGAAACGGACCAACTCCAGCGAAGGCAGCGCCTCTCGCAACAGCGATGCCAGCTCCACCTCCAGCTCGTTGGTGAGTCCGTAGGCGGTGCCGTGGGCCGCTGCCTCCTGGACGGCAGCCACCACCCGGGGATGGGCGTGGCCCAGAATGAGCGGGCCGAAGGCCATCAGGTAGTCGATGTATTCGCGGCCGTCGGCATCCCACAGCCGGGAGCCAGCGCCGCGCACGGCCACGACAGGCTCGGTAGCGACTGCCCTAAAGGAGCGCGCGGGGCTGGAGACGCCGCCCGGCATCAGCCCCCGCGCCCGTTCCATCAGCAGGCGATTGCCCTCAGCCATTCCCCAGTCCCAGGGCTGGCAGCAGCTCCAGCAGGGAACGGACCTTCAAGTCGGGAGCAGGCACGCTGCGGGGGCGTCGTCTCCCCTCCCGGTCCAGCCAGGCCACACGCAGGCCTGCCCTGCGCGCCCCCAGCACATCGGGCAGGGGATTATCGCCCACATAGAGCACTGCCTGGGGAGGCAGTCCCAGCCGGTCCAGAAGGACCTGGAAGATGCGCGGGTCCGGCTTCAGCGCGCCCGCCAGCTCCGAGGTGACGACGATGTCGAAGTGGAGTCCGTTGCGCTCCAGCGCTGCTGTCAGGAAATCGTTGTCGGCATTGGACAGGAGAGCGAGGCGATAGCGGGGGGCCAGGGCCGACAGCACTTGCGGCACCTCGGGGTGGACTCTCGCTTCCGACAGGCGCTGCCGCACGAAGAGGGCGGCCGCGCGCGCATCGCCCTGCACACCCAGGCGGCGAAAGGAGTCCTCGAACTGTCGTGTCCAGGCCTCCAAGAAGCGCAGGTAAACGGGCCGGTGGTGGTTCTCGCTGCGGAGGCGACGGGCGGCCTGCAGGAAGTAGCGCCACAGCTCGGCGGCATCGGCCTCGATGCCCTGGGCGGCCAGCAGCTCGGCGAAGGTGGCTATGAAGTCGGCCTCCGAGTAGTCGAAGATGGTGCCGTAGCCATCGAAGGCCACGGCCTCCACGCCCTCCAGCAGGGGCTGGCGTCGTCGCCGAAGCCTGGTGACTGGCATGGCCGGGGGAGCGTCAGCCCGCCAGCCAGCGGGCTGCCTCCTTGGCGTGGTAGGTGATGACGATGTCGGCCCCTGCGCGCCGGATGGCCGTCAACACCTCCAGGGTGATGCGCCGCTCGTCCAGCCAGCCCATGCGTGCTGCCGCCTTGACCATGGCGTATTCCCCGCTGACGTTGTAGGCAGCGATGGGCAGGTCGAAGCGCTGGCGCGCCCGGACGATGATGTCCAGGTTGGGCAGGGCGGGCTTGACCATAACGATGTCGGCGCCCTCGGCGACGTCGGCCTCGATCTCCCGCAGGGCCTCGCGGCCGTTGGCCGGGTCCATCTGATAGCCGCGGCGGTCGCCGAACTGGGGGGCCGATTCGGCCGCCTCGCGGAAGGGGCCGTAGAAGGCGGAGGCTGCCTTGGCCGAGTAGGCCATGATGGGTATGTGGGCGTAGCCCGCCTCGTCCAGGGCGTGGCGAATGGCCGCCACCCGCCCGTCCATCATGTCCGAGGGCGCCACCATGTCCGCCCCCGCCTCGACGTGGGAGAGGGCCATGCGGGCTAGCAGCGGCAGAGTTCGGTCGTTGTCCACTTCCCCGTCCACCACCACGCCGCAATGGCCGTGGTCGGTGTATTCGCACAGGCAGACGTCGGTGATGACCACCAGGTCGGGGTCGGCGTCCTTCAGGGCGCGGATGGCCTGCTGCACGATGCCATCGGGCGCGTAGGCCTCGCTTCCCACGTCGTCCTTGGCCTTGGGGATGCCGAAGAGGAGGACGGCACCGATGCCCAGGGAGCGGAGCTCCTTCGCCTCGGCGGCCAGCATATCGGGCGAGAGGCGGAACTGACCGGGCATGGAGGGAATCTCCTCGCGCAGGCCGTGGCCGTGAGCGATGAAGATGGGGTAAACGAAGTCGCCCGGGTCGAGGGTCGTCTCGCGCACCAGGGCGCGCAGCCCCTCGGTGCGCCGCAACCGGCGAAAGCGTTGAAAGGCCTCGGTAGCGATGCGCGTGGTCACGTTTCCCAGCTCCCTTCGGGGGCGCGGGCAGGCCCCAGCCGACGGCACAGGGCCTCCACCAGTCCGGCCATAGTATACTCTTCGGCCACTACGTCGGGCGAGCGGCCCAGCACCTCACGCACCGTTCTGGCGGTGATGGGGCCGATGCAGGCGATGGCCACCCGCTGCAGGCAGTCGGCCTCGCCGCCCAGAATGGCGACCAGGTTCCGCACGGTGGACGAGGCGGTGAAGGCCACGACGTCTATCTCGCCCCGGCGCAGCATGTCCAGGGCCTCCGGGGGCACCCGGTCCGGCAGGCGGGCCCGGTAGAGGGGCAGCACCTGCACTCTCGCCCCCAGGGCGGCCAGGGCCTCCACCAGGGCCGGGCGGGCCTCCTCTGCCCTCGGCAGCAGCACCCCGTCGCCGGGCCGCAGGTGGGGCGAGAGGGCCGCGGCCAGACCCTCGGCGACGTATTCTCCTGGCAGCAGATCGGGACGGATGCCGCGGGCCTTCAGCGCCTGGGCGGTGCCAGGGCCGATGGCTGCCACTTTCACCCCGGCCAGGGCGCGGGCGTCGCGCCCGCGGGCCTCCAGCAGACGGAAGAAGTGGTCCACGGCGTTGGCGCTGGTGAACAGGAGCCAGCGGTAGGCCCCGCGCGACAGGCCCTCCAGGGCCTCGGCGGCGGCCGGGCCCTCGTCCAGCGGCTCGATCTCGATCACGGGCACCTCCACGGGCAGGGCACCTGCCTCGAGCAAGAGCCGCGACAGCTCCCCGGCCTGGTGGCGGGCGCGGGTCACCAGCACTCGTCGGCCGAACAGGGGGCGCCGCTCGAACCACAGGAGCTGCCGCCGGAGGCGCACCACCTCCCCCACCACCACCACCGTGGGCGGCCTCAACCCTGCCTTCTCCACCCTGGCTACGATGTCGGCCAGCGTGCCCGTCACCGTCTCCTGCTCGGGGGTGGTGCCCCAGCGCACAACGGCCACCGGCGTGTCGGGCGGGCGGCCGTGGGACTGCAGTCGCTGCACCAGCTCCGGCATGGTGCGGGTGCCCATGAGGACCACCAGGGTGTCGGTGGCTGTGGCCAGGGACTCCCACCGCAGGGCGGATTCCTCCTTGGTAGGGTCCTCGTGGCCGGTGACGATGGCCAGCGACGACGAGAGGCCGCGATGGGTGACCGGGATGCCGGCATAGGCCGGGGCGGCCACCGCCGAGGTCACTCCCGGCACCACCTCGTAAGGGACCCCTGCTTCCGCCAGAGCGAGGCACTCCTCTCCGCCGCGGCCGAAGACGAAGGGGTCGCCGCCCTTGAGCCGCACCACCCGCTTCCCCTGACGGGCTTTCTCTATCAGCAGGCGCTCGATGTCTCGCTGGGGGAAGGACTCGCCGCCACCCTCCTTGCCGACGAACACCAGCTCGGCATCGGGACGGGCGTGGGAGAGGAGCAGGGGCGAAACCAGGCGGTCGTAGACCACTACATCGGCCTGACGAAGGGCCTCCAGGCCGGCGACGGTGATGAGGCCCGGGTCGCCAGGCCCAGCCCCTACCAACCAGACCTTGCCGTTGGCCACGTCCACTGTCACACGTCCCGCGCCTTGATGGCCCCGGCGGCCTGCCGCAGCAGCTCCTCGGCCAGACCTCGCCCCACGGCCTCCGCCTGGGACAGGGGGCCGCTGGCCTCGCCGCGGAAGAAGGCCTCGCCCGTGGCATCGGCGACCAGCCCTCGCAGCCAGAGCGAATCGCCTTCGGCCACGGCCAGGGCAGCGACCACCGCGCTGCATCCCCCGCCGAAGCGGGCCTCGAAGGCCCGTTCGGCTCTCACGCAGGCATGGGCGACAGGGTCGTCGGCGGAGCGGCAGAGGGCCAGGGCCTCGGCATCGTCCTCGCGCACCTCCAGGGCGATGGCTCCCTGCCCGGGGGCGGGGAGCATCGTTTCTGGCTCCAAAGGTTGAAACGTCTCCTCGGCCAGGCCCAGGCGAAGGAGTCCGGCCAGGGCCAGCACGGCGGCATCGTATTCGCCCTGCAGGACCTTGCGCAGGCGGGTGTCCACGTTGCCGCGAATGTCGGCCACCCTGAGGTCGGGCCGCAGGGCTCGGAGCTGGGCGGCACGCCGGGGGCTGCCGGTGCCCACAACGGCGCCCGGCGGCAGGGAGTCCAGCGTCGACCCGTGACGGGAGACCAGGCAGTCGCGAGGATCGTCGCGCCGGGGGACGGCGGCGATGACCAGGCCGTCGGCAGGCTGCGAGGGCAGGTCTTTCAGGCTATGGACGGCGATATCGACCTCGCCCCGCAGCAGGGCCTGCTCCAGTTCGGCCACGAAGACGCCGCGACCGCCCATCCGCGAGAGGGGGGTACTCTGGTCGCGGTCGCCCCGAGTGCGCACGACGGTCACCTGGCAGGAGAGGCCAGGTCGGGCAGCGCGTAGCGCCGCCAGGGCCAGCTCTGTCTGGGCCAGGGCCAGGGGGGAGCCGCGGGTGCCGATGCGGAAGGTGCGACCCGCCAAAGCGGGCACCTCACTTCCTGGGCTGCTCGGACGACAGGCCGAACAGGTCCGACAGCACCTCGCGGTAGAGGGCGATGTCGGCGCCGTCCTTGAGGCGGGCGATGGGGCGGTGCAGCAGCTTGTTGACGATGGCCATGGTCATGGCCTCTATGCGCTGACGCTCCTCCGGCGACAGGTCGGGCAGGCGTCGCAGGGTCCGCTCCAGCTCTCGTTGCCTTATCTCTTCGGCCCGCTGGCGGAGGGCGGCGATGACAGGCACCACGTCCAGCGACTGCCACCATTCCTGGAAGCGGGCCACCTCCTCCTCGACGATGGCCTCGGCCCTGCGCAGGTCGCGCAGGTGGGTGCCCTGGGGGGCCGCCACCTCCTGCAAGTCGTCGATGTCGTAGAGGTGGACTCCTTCCAGTTCGCCCACAGCCGGATCCACGTCCCGGGGCACAGCCAGGTCGATGAACACCAGGGGGCGTCCATCCCGTCCGGCCAGGGCGGGAGCTACCTGCTGGGGTCCCAGCACGAAGCCCTGGGCACCGGTGGCGCTGATGACTATGTCGGCCTGGGCCAGGGCCTCCGGCAGTCGCGAAAAGGGGACCGGCTGGCCCCCCAGGGACCGTGCAACCTCCACCGCCCGGGCATAGGTACGGTTGGTCACCAGCACCCGGGCGGCCCCGGCCTCGGTCAGGGCACGGGCCGCCAGCTTGCCGGTGGCTCCAGCGCTAACCACCAGGACCGTGCGGCCCTCCAGCCCCATCAGGACCTGTCGGGCCAGGGCCACGGCGGCGCTACCCACCGAGGCCGCCCAACGGCCGATGGACGTCTCGCGGCGGGCTCGCTTCCCCACTGCCAGGGCCGTGTGGAACAGGCGCGAGAGGAGGCCGTTGACGCAGTCGGCGTCGGTGGCCAGGGAGAAGGCGTCCCTCACCTGCCCCTGGATCTGGCTCTCGCCAACCACCATCGAGTCCAGGCCGGCGGCCACCCGGTAGAGGTGTCGGACCGCCTCCAGCCCTGTGAGCACGTAGAAGCGGGAGGGGTCCACGCGGGCCCCGCGCAGCCTCAAAAGCAGGGGCACCAGACGGCAGGCGTCCTCGGCGGCGCCGACGACGGTGTAGAGTTCGGTGCGGTTGCAGGTGGACAGGATGACGGCGGCCCCCAGCTCCTGCTTGAGGCGAGGGAGGGCAGCTCGTAGCTCGCCGGTGGAGAAGGCCAGGGCCTCCCGCTCCTCCACCGGGGCGGTGTGGTGGCTTATGCCGGCCAGGGCGATGACGGGCGCCTTAACTTTCATGGACCGCCTCCGCCGCCGATAGCAGTGAGCGGCGCAGGCGCTCTTTGGCCTCCTCCCGTCGGCCTTCCCGCAGGAGGGAGAGGAGGGTCTCGTCCAGGGCGCGGTTCCAGACCTCGGGGTCGGGCATGATGCCGCGGGCACGCAGCTCCTGGCGCACCTCGCTGGCCACGTCCAGCATCAGGGCGTACTCGTCGCCCAGCATTCGCTCCAGCTCCTCCCGCAGCTTGCGGGCGGCCGCAGGGCTGCCCCCGCCGGTGGAGATGGCGATGGTGATGTTGCCCTTGCGAACGATGGCGGGCATGATGAAGTCACAGTTGGGAGGGTCGTCCACGGCATTGACCCAGACCCGCCGCTCTTTGCCTTCTCGGGCCACCTGGGCGTTGACGGAACGGTCGTCGGTGGCCACGAAGGCCAGGACATACCCCTCCAGGTCGCCCGGCTGGTACTCGCGGGGCAGGTAGTGGAGCTCGCCCCGAGAGGCCAGCTCGGCCAGCTCGGGGTGCAGTTCGGGACTGATGACGGTCACGCGGGCGCCCGCCTCCAGCAGGCCCCGGACCTTGCCCAGGGCTACCGTGCCGCCACCTATGACCACCACCGGACGGCCGCGCAGGTCGAGATAGACGGGATAGTAGGGCGTGCCCATGGCGGCTGCCCCTAGCCCTGCTGGCCGTCCTGGGAATAGGCATCGGCCAGCGCCAGCAGCACCTGGTCGGCCAGGGTGGAGAGGAGGTCCCAGACCTCCACTGCCTCCTCGGCCGAGAGGTTGTTGCGCTGGCACAGCTCCACTGCCGAGTCGGTGAGGCCGCGACGGAAGAAGACGAAGGCCTCCAGAGCAGCCCTGAGGGGAACCCCTTCCCCTTTGAGCTCGCGCCCGTATTCCAGGGCTACCTCTCGCGCCTCCTCCAGCAGGCGGCCCCTCTGGGAGCCTCGGCCCAGGTAGTCCGATACCAGTGCCACCAGGCGGCGGCCGAGAGGCCGCAGCCGCTCGCGGGCGGCCTCGGGCAAGTTGGTGTACCACTCGGCGGCCTGGGCGCGACCCCTCTGCAGCCGGCGGCGTATGCGGGCCAGGGCCAGCTGCCCCAGGTCGCGATAGGAGGCGCGGCGCTCGGCCGTGTGACCCTCGATCAGGGCGCGCAGGTCCTCCTCCGAGAAACGGCGGTGGCCGCCCGGTGTGCGGAAGGAGCGCACATGGCCGGCGTCTGCCCAGCGCCGCAGGGTGGACTCGTTGACGCCCAGCAGCTTGCAGGCCTCGCCCAGGGTCAGCCAGCGCGTGGGCCTGGTCTCGGTAGCTTCGCTCGCCGTCTTAGTCGCCACGACAAAACCTCGCCAATCCTCCAGAATTTATCCTTCGTCACCAGGTCATATGAGATATTACAACCGCATAGGCGCTCGTGTCAAGCGTCACAAATGGCCGTTGTCGCGGCCCCGCCAAAGCCCCATATGGGGCAGGGACGGGCCTCGTGACGTCCTGGGGCAGGGACTGCCGTATCATGCCGCCTCTGACGGGAGATAGCGCAGGGTGAGGCCGATCCAGTCGGCCCGCGAGTCCAGGTAGCGCCCCAGGCCGCTCAATAGTCCCACCGCTCGCATTATCAGCACCACCTCCCGCGGGTAGCTCACCAGCGGGTTCTGGCGGAAGAGGCGCAGCAGGCGGGCGTTGGCCTCGGCCACCAGCTCGCCGTCGGCGTAGGCATAGCCGGGGCGCGCTCCAGCGAGGAAGGCCTCGCGAAAGGCCAGCAGCAGGGACGGGTCCCAGCGCTGGGTGCGGAAGCCCAGGTCGGCGAAGGCCTGCACCAGCTCCTCGCTCTCCCCCGTCAGCATGGCCCTGGTCAGCCGCAGGTAGCCGCGGTGGAACTCGGGGGGAAGGCGACGGCAGAGCCCGAAGTCCAGCAGCACCAGCCTGGGGCCGGGCTGGACCAGGAAGTTGCCCGGGTGGGGATCGGCGTTGAAGAAACCATGCACCAGGATCTGGTGGCAGTAGACCTCCAGCAGGAGCTGGGCTACCTCCTGAGGGTCGACGCCGGCCCGCTGCATGGCGGCTACATCGCTGACCTTGGTCCCCTCCACGTACTCCAGCACCAGAACGCGGCGGGTGCTGTAGTCCCGGAACACGGACGGCACCACGACGTTGGGCCAGTCGGCGAAGATGCTGGCCATGGTCTCGGCGTTCTCGGCTTCCCGCCGGAAGTCCAGCTCGAGGGGGATGAACTCCTGCAGCTCGTCGACGATGGGCATGAAGTCCAGGCCTCGCTCCAGGCGGTTGAGCACTGACAGCAGGAAGCGCAGGGTGGACATGTCCACGGCGACGACGCCGTCCAGGTCGGGGTACTGCACCTTCACCGCCACCTGGCGCCCGTCATGCAGGCGAGCGCGGTGCACCTGTGCCCAGGTGGCGGCGGCGATGGGCTCGGGATCGAACTCGGCGAAGACCTCTTCCGGGCGGCCCAGCTCCCGCTCCAGGACCTGGCGCACCACGGCGTAGGGCCGCGGTGGCACCTTGTCCTGCAGTCGCGACAGCACCTGCACGTACTCGTCGGGTACCAGGTCGGGCCGGCTGCCTATGACCTGTGCCAGCTTGATGGTGGGGCCTTGCAGGCGTACGGCCAGCTCGTAGATGCGTCGGGCGCTGGCGGTGTGGTGGGCGCGGCGCAGCGCTTCGGCCGCCTCCTCTCCCAGCCCCAGCCACCTCTGCCGAAGGGAGATCAGTTTGTAGCCCAGGTAGATGCGGGCCGCCAGGAGAGCCACCCGCAGGGCCCGATGGAGGTACCGCCAGTGCTGCATAAGGCGTCTGTTTCCCATTATGGCGCCTGAAGCAGGGGCGGGCCAGGGCTGCGTCAGCGGACTTGCAGGCGGGCCAGGATGGGCGCGAAGCGCGTATGTCCCGTCTGCAGGACCCCATCGCCGTGGCGCTGACGCAGCCAGTCGGTCCAGCGGGACAGGCTCTCCCACCTCCATACGGGGTCGCGAGCGCCGTCCACGGCCAGGGGGAGCAGCAATTGCGAGGCGGAGACCAGTTGCGAGGCGCTGAGGCCTACCAGTCGAACGGGTCGGCCAGGCGGTCGCCACACGCGGGGCAGCAGGCGACAGGCGGCCTCGAACAGGACCTGGTCCGCGTAGGTGGGTGTGGCCAGGGAGAGGGAGGCGGAGGCCGAGGCCATGTCGGAGAAGCGCAGCTTCAGGGTGAGGCAGCGGGCCTTCTGCCCCTCCTCCCGCAAGCGGGCGCCGATGCGTTCGGCGTGCAGGCGCAGCACCGCCTTGACCGCTGCGGCCGAGGAGACGTCGTAGGGCAGGGTGGCCTCTCGCCCCATGGACTTGGCTGCTGGCAGGGGCTGCACCGGCCCGGGGTCCAGGCCGCGGGCGTGCAGCCACAGGACGTGCCCGCGGACGCCGAAGCGACGCACCAGCAGCTCGCGAGGGAGCCGGGCCAGGTCGCCCACCGTGGCGACGCCCAGGGCGGCCAGGGCCTGCTCCGTCTTTCTGCCCACGCCGGGCAGCGCGGCCACGGGCAGGAGCGCGAGGAAGGCCGCCTCCTGGCCCATGGGCACCGCCAGCAGGCCGTCGGGCTTGGACATGTCCGACGCCACCTTGGCCACCACCTTGGAGGAGGCTACCCCCACCGAGCAGGTCAGCGACAGCTCGTCGCGCACCCGTCTGCGTATCTCCCTCGCCACCTCCTCCGGCCCTCCCCAGAGGCCGTCGCAGCCGGTGAGGTCCAGGAAGGCCTCGTCCAGTCCCAGAGGCTCCACGTCGGGGGTGTAGTCCTGGAGGATGGCGTGGAAGCGCCGGGAGAGGGACTCGTAATAGGGGATATCGGCCGGCAGGAAGACCGCCTGGGGGCAGAGGCGTCGGGCTTGGGCCAAAGGCATGGCCGTGCGCACACCCAGGGCGCGGGCCTCGTAGGTAGCGCTACACACGACGCCGCGCTCGGTGCCCCTCGGCCCGCCACCCACCACCACCGGCTGCCCCCGCAGGTGGGGGCGACGGGCCACCTCGGCAGCGGCAAAGAAGCAGTCCAGATCGACGTGCAGGATGGGCCTCGGCCGACGGGCGAGCACCAGCATCGCCACCACCGCCAGCAATGGAACATATGTTCTCCCATTGGTGCAACGACGAGATGGCACCGCTATACTGCTAGTGCAGTTCTGCCGAGGGGGCGATGCCTATGACAAGGGAGACGGAGGAAGAGGTAGGGAGGGTGATGGACTATTTCGCCCGCATCGGCGTCGCCGGCGTCGAGCTGACGGCCCCCTTGCGCGTGGGCGACCGCATCCGCATTCGCGGCCACACCACCGACCTGGAGCAGGTGGTGGAGAGCATGCAGATAGACCGTCGAGATGTGGCCGAGGCGGGCCCCGGGGCCAGGGTGGGCATCAAGGTCATCGACCGCTGTCGGCCTGGCGACCGCGTCTACCGAGTGCTGGCCTAGCTCAGCCCTGTCGCCGCGGCGGCCTGTCCACCGCCTGCACCTGGATCAGCTCCCGGAGGTCGCGGAACCGGTAGTCCTGCCGCCGCACCAGGGCATGATAGGAGCCGAACCGCTCCTCTGCCTTGTCATCTTCCAGCAGGTCCAGCGGGTCGTAGTGATCGTCCTGGTCGGGCGGGAAGAGGCGGCGTATCTGGTAGGTGGTGGTCCGTTCGGCCGGGATGCGGCCGATGTCGCGGATGAGGCGACGCATCTCCCGTGGCCGCATCCGCTGCCCGTACTGGGCGCCCGCCGCCGTGGAGATGGACTCGTTGATGAGGGTGCCCATGAAGTCGTTACAGCCAGCGTTGAGGCAGATCTGGGCCAGCTTGGGCCCCTCCTTCACCCATGACACCTGCAGGTTGGGTATCCAGTTGTTGAGCATGATGCGGGAGACGGCGTACATCTTCACGACCTCGGCGCCGGTGGCGCCCGGGCGCACGCCGGGCACCAGCCCCTTGCGCCACATGGGCGCCTCTTCGTGCACGAAGGACAGGGGCACGAACTCGGTGAAGCCGCCCGTCTGGCGCTGGATGTCGCGAATGAGGGCGATGTGGGCCGCCTGGTGCCGTGCCGTCTCCACGTGGCCGTACATGATGGTGGCCGTAGTGGGAATGCCCAGGCGGTGGGCGGTGGTGATGACCTCCACCCACTGGGCCACGCTGATGCGCCCGGGCGAGATGCGCCGCCGCACCTCGTCGTCGAGGATCTCGGCCGAGGTGCCGGGCAGGGAGCCCACCCCTGCCTCTTTGAGGGCCTTCAGGTAGTCCTCGATGGAGCAGCCAGCGCGGATGGACCCGTACAGGACTTCCTCCGGCGAGAAGCCGTGGATGTGGATATCGGGCAGCTCCCGCTTTATGGCCTTGGTCAGCTCCACGTAGTAGTAGCCGTCCATCTTGGGCGGCAGGCCGGCCTGAATGCACACCTCGGTGGCGCCCAGCTCCCAGGCCTCGCGGGCACGCCGGACCACCTCCTCCACTGGCAGGAAGTAGCCCTCTTCCTCGCGGTGGTCGCGCGAGAAGGCGCAGAAGCCGCAGTGCTTGATGCAGACGTTGGTGAAGTTGATGTTGCGGTTGATGACATAAGTGACGATGTCGCCGACGCGTCGCCGGCGCAGCTCGTCGGCCACCAGCACGATAGCGTTCAGCTCCGGTCCCTGGGCCTCCAGAAGCCGGGTGCCCTCGTCCACGTCGATGTCATCGCCCGCCAGGGCCTTCTCCAGGATGCGGGCCACCTCTCGGTCCAGCAGGGCCAGCATCCGCTCCCAGAGGCCCCGCATCTGCTGCAGCCCCGCTGTCCCTCGGGCTTCTATGGCCATGGCTCACGCCTCCTGGCTCAGTATGGGCCTTCCCTGTCGGGCCGCACCAGGCCGACCTCGTCCACCAGCGATTCCACTCGCTGCCGCAGCCCGTCGGGCACGAACTCGGGCCGCCGCACATACTCGGGGTAGATGGGCAGTCGCTCCCTCAGCTCGAACCCCTCCTGACGGCACACGTCTCGCAGCTCCCGCAGCTTGGGCCAGGGCGCCTCGGGGTTGATGAAGTCCTGTGTCAGGGGCGAGATGCCGCCCCAGTCGTTGATGCCCGCTCGCAGGTACCAGCGGTACTCCCGCGGCGCCAGGTTGGGAGGAGCCTGCAGGTTTATGTCCTGCAGCACCAGGCGCGCCACGGCGATGGTCCGCAGCATGTCCTCCAGGCCTGGCTCGGGATGCTCCCACATGGGGATGTCAGGCTTGGCGCGGAAGTTCTGGACGATGACCTCCTGGATGTGGCCATGACGCTCGTGTAGCTGGCGGATGGCGAAGAGGGAGTCCACTCGCTCCTCGGGCGTCTCGCCGATGCCGATGAGGATGCCGGTGGTGAAGGCCACCCGCTGCCTCCCGGCCGCCTCGACGGTCTCCAGGCGGCGGGCGGGCACCTTGTCGGGGCAGCGGTGATGGGGCATGCCGGGGCGCAGCAGCCGCGTCGACACGTTCTCCAGCATGATGCCCATGGAGGCGTTGCAGGGCCGCAGCATGGCGATGTCGTCCTCGGTCATGAGGCCCGGGTTGGCGTGGGGCAGGAGGCCCGTGCGTCGCAGGACCAGCTGGCACATGTCCCGCAGGTATTCCAGCGTCGTGCGGTAGCCGTGCTCCTGTAGCCAGCGGCGGTAGGTGGGGTACTTGAGCTCGGGCTTGTCTCCCAGGGAGAAGAGGGCCTCCTTGCAGCCCAGGAGCTGGCCAGCCCTGGCCACAGCCACCACCTCGTCGGGGGTCATGGTGTGGGCGCCTGCCTCCCCCGGCTGCTTGACGAAGGTGCAGTAGGCGCAGACGTCGCGGCAGAGGTTGGTGAGGGGTATGAAGACCTTGCGCGAGTAGGTGACGGCCCGCCCCTTGTAGCGGTCGCGCAGGGCCGAGGCGGCCTCCAGGAGGGCGTCCAGGTCGGGCCCCTCGGCAGTCATGAGGGCGTAGCACTGCTCAGGGGTGGGCGGCGTGCCGTCCAGGGCCCTGGCCAGGGCCTCGCGAGTGCTCGAGCTGGGGGCCCTGCGGACGAGGGGCATCGTCTCTCCGCGCGATCGAGCGCATCCTCCAACTTACCTGCGGCTGGTCTCCCTGTCAACGACATGGACAACCGTTGGACAACATGTTCATGGAGTGTGGACAGAGCTCGAGTGCCCCCGTCGTGGGGGCCGGGGGCGTATCTGCTCCCGCGTTGACAGCCCCTGGGGCCGTTGCTACCCTCAAGGAAGGGCCGGAGGTGACGCCTGCCGGGCATGAATGTCATCCGCTGCACCGTCATCGACCAGAAGGGTGCGGTGAGCTTCATTGCCCATGCCGATGCCCTCCCGGCCCTGGTAGCCGCTTGCGCCACCAATCCCTCCTCCCTGGAGGAGCTGCTGGACAGGGCCGACCCTTACTACCGCACCCTGAAGGACTACGTCCTGTCGGGCCTGGCGGTGTTCGACGAGCACAATACCAGCGACGAGTTCTCGGCCATCCGGCAGGAACTGGAACAGAAGCCTCCCTACCAGCACCCTGTGTTCAGGGTCGTGGACGAGGTGACCCGAGAGGCGAGCCTCCAGCCGGTCAAGGCGGGGGCAGTGGTCTTCAACCTGCGCGACAAGCGCATCATCCAGATCATCAACACTTACCGCGAGATCCGGCGATCGGGCATGGCCCGCGTCTTCGATGGCGAGGCCTTCACGGGAAAGGTGTTCCGCTACCGTCTGCCGGAAGAGTGGTCCCTGGTGCCCTGACGCGAGAGGAACCGGCGGGTTGTCCCGTCCGTTGTTATAGAACGAGGGGAAAAGAGGGTGATCAGCGAGCTAGGGCTCTGGCAGGGCCGTCCCCTCTGGGCAGAGATCGACCTGGATGCCCTGGAGCACAATGTGCGCGTCCTGAAGGCCCGTGCCCAGGGTGCCCAGCTGTGGGCGGTGGTGAAGGCCAACGCTTACGGTCACGGCGCCCTGGCGGTCTCCCGCGCTGCCCTGGAGGCAGGGGCCGATGGCCTGTGCGTGGTCTGCCTGGAGGAGGCGGAGGAGCTGCGGGCTGGCGGCATCCAGGCCCCTATCCTGGTCATGGGGCCCAGCGAGCCTGCACAGGCCCGTCGGCTGGTGGAGCTGAGTGTCATACCCACCGTGGCCAGTCGCGAGCTGGCGCTGGCCCTGGCCGATGCCGCTGCCGCCCTGGGGGTTGTGCAGCCGGTGCACCTGAAAGTAGACACGGGCCTGCACCGCTTCGGCCTGCCGCCCCGCGAGGCCATCGCCCTGGCCCACTATCTGCGCCAGGTGCCCACCCTGAGGCTGGAGGGCCTGTTCACCCACTTCGCCAGCGCTGAGGACGGCGACAAGACCTACACCCTGGAGCAATACAGGCTTTTCCTGTCGGTGGCGGCTGAGCTGGACTGGGTGCCCGTGCGCCACGTCTCTAATACCGCTACCATATTGGACACCCCCGAGATGAGCCTGGAGATGGTGCGCCCGGGAGTGGGGATCTACGGCTGCTATCCCGCCGGCCCCCGCTCGGACGTGGAGTTGCGGCCGGTCCTCTCCCTCAAGTCCCGTATCGTGCGCCTCACCTGGCTGGAGCCAGGGGAGTCGGTGAGCTACGGTCGGACATGGCGGGCTCGCCGGCGCAGTCTCGTGGGGCTGGTCACCTGCGGATACGCCGACGGCCTCCCCCGCGTCCTGTCCAACCGCGGGTGGATGCTGGTCAGGGGGCGTCGCGTGCCCGTCATAGGCCGAGTGTGCATGGACATGTGCATGGTAGACGTGACGGAAGTCCCCGACGTGGCCGTGGGCGACGAGGTGGTCATCATAGGCCGCCAGGGCGAGGAGGAGCTGCGGGCCGAGGAGATGGCTGCCCTCTGCGACACCATCAGCTACGAGATCCTGTGCGGCATCGGTCCCAGGGTGCCGAGGCTCTTCGTGCGCGGGGGCCGGGTGGTGGGAAGGGAGCTGCGTCGACCTCATCTGCAGGGAGAGCTGGGCCGGACCGCTGCCGCCCGTGTCGCCGAGGCCCATGAGTAGGGAGGACCGGGGCGGCCGTCCAGGGCGGGCCGGCGGTGGCCGCTACAGCCCTCTCCTGGTCTTCGGGATCGCCCTCTTCGCTGTGGCATCGTTCTACGGCCTGCTGGCCGTCGCCTCGCAACTGGACGACTACTTCCTGCCCGGCAACGAGTTGCGACTGGGCCCCCTGGGCAACCTCCCGGGCATCGATAGCGGCCAGATGCCCGAAGCGGCCACGCCGGAGCAGCGGATAAACATCCTGCTCCTGGGCCTGGACCTGCGTCCCGATGACCCGCCCGGCACGCCTGCCCGTACCGACAGCATCGCCATTCTCACCCTCGACCCCTACAGCAACACGGGCGGGGTGCTGAGCATCCCTCGCGACCTGTGGGTGCAGATCCCCACCGCCCGCGGCGGCTACTTCTACCAGCGCATCAACGTGGCCTACGAGGCGGCCGACTGGCCCGACGTGCGCTATCCGGGCGGAGGCGTCGCCTTGGTGAAGGACACCATCAAGAACAACTTCGGCATCAACATCGACCACTACGTGGTGATGGATTGGTCCACCTTCGTGCAGATCATCGATACCCTGGGCGGCATCGATGTGGACGTGCAGGAGACGGTCTACGACCCGGCCTACAACGAATGCAACCGCTGCCCGTACCAGGAGGTCCTGTTCCGCCCTGGACGCCAGCACATGGACGGTCGGCGTGCCCTGGCCTACGTGCGCATCCGCTACGGCTCCGATGACCTGGACCGTATCGAGAGGCAGCAGCAGGTGATGATGGCGGTCCTGGACAAGGCCACCAGCGCCGGCATTCTTCTCAACCCGGTGCGCCTGAGGGAGCTCTACGATCGCTTCCGGCGGTCGGTGAACACCGACGTCAGCCCGGCCCGGGCGCTAGGGCTGGCCCTGAAGCTGAGGGACGTGCCTCGCGAGCAGATAAAGACCTTCTCTCTGCGGGATGTGGTCTACCCCATGACCACGGAAGATGGCGCCGCCGTCCTGGGCTGGGACCCCGACAAGATGAAGCTGGTGGTGCGGCAGTTCTTCCTGGACGGCAAGGTGGACCAGGAAGCGGCGCGCATCGAGGTCCAGAACGGGAGCGATGTGCCGGGGCTCGCCACCCAGATCAAGAACTTCCTGGCCAGCCAGGGGCTGCCCGAGGACAGGCTGTCGGTGGCTACCGCGCCCGGCCCCCGTTTGGCCGAGACCACCATATGTGACCTGGCGGGGAAGTCTTACACGGCCAAGAAGCTGGCCGAGTGGCTGAGCTTGCCCGAGACGAGGGTTGTGAACGGCAATTGTGCGGGCGTCGCCCCCGTCAATGGCCCGGCCGATATCATCATCGTCGCGGGGCGCGACGCCCGCACTCTCGTCCAGCGCAGCTGAGCGCGCCTGCTCCGCTTACTGCTGGAACCAGTTGGGCAACTGCATCAGGATGCCCATGTCGCCGGTGAAGGTGAACTGGCCGCTCATGAAGGCCGAGGCGCCGTCCAGCTCCCGGCGCACGATCTTGAGCCAGACCTCCGACGGGGCGTTGATGGTCACGTTGGGGCTGTCAGCGGTGCCCTCGCGGACCTCGCACTTGCCCTGGTCGATGGTCACTACCCAGTTGCCCGGCTCCTGACCGCTGAAGTTGAACTGGATGACGGCCTTTACGCCCTGTGCCCGCTCGGGACGGAAGGCGTTGGGCATCCCCTCCATCAGCTCGCGGATGGAAGAGGGCAGTTGCTGCTGGGTCATGCGCCACCTCCTTAGTTGAGCATGTGCTCGTCTAAAGCGCCCATAGGATAGCACCTGCTGCCGCCGTCGTCTAGCCGTAACGAGGGTGAAAGAGGCCCAATAGCAACCCTAGGCCGGGCTGGAGGCCCGTCAGCTCGAGCTGCTGGCCTGCTTGGAGGCTACCATGGCGTTGAAGCGCAGCATGAGGCGCGACTTGCGCCTGGCAACGTTGTTGGGGTGCAGGACGCCCTTCTTGGCCGCCCGGTCCAGGGCACTGATGGCAGCCCTGACCGCCTCCCGGGCCGCCTGGGGGTCGCCGCTAGCGATGGCCGTCTCGGCCTTCTTGATGGCTGTCTTGGTGTAACTCTTGACGGCGCGGTTTCGCAGTCGCCGCTTGAGCGATTTGCGGTGGGCCTTTGCCGCCGACCTGGTAGCCACCCTCTACTCCTCCTTGCCGTAGAGACCCGTCGAGCTTGCCGTAGAGACCCGTCGAGGCCAGACAGGGCAATCCGTCGGCCCGCATCCATAATACAGTGGCCCCTCGCCCGTGTCCACCGCCACCCAGGGATACCCTTGCCGTGTCGGGCGCAGGCCTCCCCGCTCCGGTCGGACAGGACGTAGCTGACGCGGCGTCGGCCGCGTCCCCTGCACAGGTATCTGGAGGCCTTCTGCTCTGTCGCTGGGGGGACTAGATGCTGACGACGGCGTCGGCGGAGAGGACGACGTCGTTGAGGGTGGCGGCGCCCACCACTTCGGCGCCCTCCACGAAGTCGCCCCTGTCGAGCCCCAAGAGCATGCAGGACTGCTCGCAGACCAGGAAGCGGACCCCTGCCTGCCGTGCCTGCTCCATGACCTCCTTGAGGCTGGGGAAGGCGCCCACCTTCACCTTCTCGGCCTCGCCCTTCTTGAAGGCGGTGATGCCCTTGATGAAGGCGTAGATGGTCGGCTCCTGGCCCATGGCGGCGGCTGTGGCGGCCAGTATGAAGGGCGCGTAAAGCCGCTCCGGCGTGTCGGTGCCGCTGGTGAGCAGGTAAACGATCTTCTTTCGTTCGGCCATGGCCTAGCCTCCCTTTCGCAGCAGCACCCTGAGGTAGCCTTCGGACTTGTCGACAGCCAGGACCGTGTGGCCGGCCCATTTGGCCCAGGCCTGCAAGTCCGACTCGGCAGCAGGGTCGGTGGCCAGGACGGCCAGCACCTGTCCCTCCGCCAGCTCGTCCACGGCCTTGCGGGCCGCCAGCACCGGCCCGGGGCAGAACTGTCCGCGCGTGTCCAGCACCTTGTCGGCCTGCGTCTCGACGGTCATCCCTTCGCCCTCCTGGGCGCTATTATCGACCTTTTCATGAGGAATTGTCAACTAAAGCCGACGCGTGGGCCTGGTGGCCTGCATCTAGCTCCGTGCCCTACACTGTAGCCGAGGGCGAAGTATGGGAGAGGTCGTGGTCAGGGAGCGCACTCCCTGGGGCGTGGGCGACATCCTGATGGGGATCGGGCTGGCAGCCCTGTCGGCCGTCTTCCTGGCCATACCGTTGGGCATCGCTGCTGCCGTGGCCAGCGAGGGGCGTGACCTGACCGATGACCCTCTCGCCACAGGCCTTCTGCTGGGGGCCAGCATGGGGGTGGAAGTGGCCCTGCTGGCGGTGGCCCTGGCCCTGACGGTGGGGAAGCACCGTGCTCACCCCGCCCAGCTGGGGTGGCGACTGCGCTGGCGCGGTGGCCTCTGGGTGCCCCTGGCTGCACTGGTGGGGGCCTACCTGCTGCTGGGCGTGTATGCCGCCGTCGTGGAGGCCCTGGGCGTCAGGGACGCCCTGCCCCAGGAGCAGCTGCCGGACGTCGCCTTTCGCGAGCGCTCCCTGGCCGTCCTCACCGGCATCACCGTGATGGCCATGGCCCCCGTCGCCGAAGAGACCTTTTTCCGCGGCTTTGTCTTCGGGGGCCTCAGGGGTCGTTGGGGGTTGCCTTTGGCGGCGCTGGCCTCGGGGTTGCTGTTCGCCGTGGTCCACTTCCAGCCGCAGGTCATCGTGCCCTTTGCCGGCATCGGCATCGTCTTCGCTCTCGCCTATGCCTACAGCGGCTCCATCGTGCCCACAGTGTTGGCCCACCTAGCCTTCAACGCGATCAGCTTCACGCTGGCAGTGGCGGGGGTAGGCTGAAGGTGGGACGCATAGAGGCGTGCTTCGAGGGGCTGCGGCGGCGGGGCGAGATGGGCCTGATCGCCTACCTGCCGGTGGGCTATCCCGACATCGAGGCCACCCTGGGCCTGGTGCCGGCCTTGCTGGCTGGCGGCGCCCACATGGTGGAGCTGGGCGTCCCCTTTTCAGACCCCCTGGCCGATGGGGCCACCATCCAGCGGGCCACCCAGATGGCCCTGGAGCGAGGGGTGACCCCGCGCCTGTGCCTGGAGACGGTGGCCCGGCTGCGGGAGCGGAGAGTGGAGGCCCCCCTGGTGCTCATGACCTACTACAATCCGGTGCTGGCCTATGGTCTGGAGCGATTTGCGGCCGATGCCGCAGCGGCCGGTGCCGATGGCCTCATCGTCGTCGACCTGCCTTGGGAGGAGGCAGGGCCGTTGCTGTCTGCCTGTCGGCGGGAGAGGCTGGACCTGGTGCCGCTGGTGGCGCCGACTACCTCTGACGACCGCCTGGAGCGCATCGGTCGCGAGGCGAGCGGCTTCATATACTGCGTCAGCGTCACCGGGGTGACGGGTGTTCGGGAGGAGCTGCCCCCCGACCTGCCGGGGCTGCTGCAGCGAGTGCGGGCACGCAGCCGGTTGCCTTTGGCGGTAGGATTTGGTATATCTAAGCGTAAACACGTCGAGTCCCTCCGCCCCTGGGCGGAGGCCGTCGTGGTCGGGAGTGCCATAGTCCAGTGCCTGGACGGGGCCCCTCCCCATCAGCGGGAAGAGCGGGTGAAGGCGTATGTGGAGGTGCTGGCCGGCCGTCGGGGCGAAGACGAGTCCTGACCGGGGACGCGTCCTGCCCCCGGCCGGTGCGTATGGCCGTTGAGGGCAGGGCAGGCCCCGCCAGGGCGATGCAGGGGTCCAGGGATGCTCTGCCGCGGCATAAGGGGCGCGACGACGGTGCCGGCTAATACCCGCGAGGCCATTCTGGAGGCCACCAAGGAGCTGCTTCTGGCCATGGTGGAGGCCAATGGCATCCGCACCGAGGACATCGCCTCGGCCATCTTCACTACCACCCCCGACCTGACGGCAGAGTTCCCTGCGGTGGCTGCCAGGGAGCTGGGCTGGACTCACGTGGCCCTTCTCTGCGGACACGAGATGAGCGTTCCCGGCTCCCTGCCCATGTGCCTGCGTGTGCTCCTGCACGTCAACACCGACAAGTCACAGGGCGAGATCGTCCACGTCTATCTGCGCGGGGCCAGCGTCCTGCGGCCCGAGTTCGTGTTCGGGGGCTGACGCCCCCGGTGCCGCCAGAGAACTCTGCCGCGTCGTCAGATATCCCAGAAAGGGAGGAATGCACCATGATCGTGGTCATGAGGACCGATGCCACCAAGCAGCAGATAGAGGCTGTGCGGGCCAAGATTCGCGAGCTGGGCTATCAGGACCGCCCTATCGAGGGTGTCGAGCGGACCGTCGTCTGTGTGCTGGGCCAGGTCTATCCCGAGATGATGGACGAGCTGTCGGTGCTGGACGGAGTAGAGACAGTGCTCAGGGTGAGCAAGCCGTACAAGCTGGCCAGTCGCGAGGTGCATCCCATGGACACCGTCATACGGGTGGGCGACCTCGAGATCGGCGCTGGCCGGGTGGTGGTGATGGCCGGCCAGTGCTCGGTGGACACGGAGGAGTACACCCTGGCCACGGCCCGCGCGGTGAAGGAGGCCGGCGCCCACGTCCTGCGGGGAGGCGCCTTCAAGCCGCGCACCAGCCCCCACTCCTTCGAGGGCCACGGGGCCAAGGGCCTGGAGTTGCTGGCCAAGGCCAGGGCCATCACCGGCCTGCCCATCATCACCGAGGTCATGGACCCCCGCGACGTGGAGCTGGTGGCCGAGACCGCGGACATCCTCCAGATCGGTTCCCGCAACGGCCAGAACTTCGCTCTGCTGAAGGAAGTGGGGCGCACCAACAAGCCGGTGTTGCTGAAGCGCGGCATGTGGGCCACCGTGGAGGAGTGGTTGCTGGCGGCCGAGCATATCATGACCCAGGGCAATCACAACGTCATCCTGTGCGAGCGGGGCATTCGCACCTTCGAGACGGCCACCCGCTTCACCTTCGATGTCAACGCCATCCCCTTTGTGAAGCGGGAAAGCCATCTGCCGGTGATAGCGGACCCCAGCCACGGGACGGGCCGCTGGTACCTGGTGGAGCCTGTGGCGCTGGCGGCCATAGCTGCCGGGGCCGATGGGCTCATCATCGAGGTGCACGTCAGCCCCGACCACGCCCTGTCCGACGGCGCCCAGTCCCTGACGCCGCAGAACTTCGCCCGCCTGATGCAGAGGCTCGAGGTGCTCTGTCAGGCGCTGGGCAGACCTCTCCACCCGGCGGTGGGCCAGCAGCCGGCCCCTGCTCGCGGCGACGGCCAGAAGCCCTGAGAGAGCGGTGGAAGACCAGGGCACGCTGGAGCTGGACCTGCCTGCCTACCGCGGCTCCCTGAGGGGGCTGGTGGAGGCAGCCGAGCGGGGGGAGGTGGACCTGTCCCAGGTATCGCTGGAGCAGGTGGCACGGCAGGTGTGGGCCCGCGCCGAGGGCGACGGCCACCTGGACCCGGAAGATCTGGTGGAGTTCATCGCTGCCCTCGCTCGCCTGCTGGAGCTGAAGGCAGCAGCCCTCCTGCCCAGGCCCCAGTCGTCGGCATCAGCTGCGACCGAGAGGGAGGCCCACCCGGGGCAGGAGGAGGACCTGGCCACTGCCCTGGAGCGATTGGAGCCGTTCCGCGAGGCGGCCCAGCTCCTGCGGGCGTGGGAGGAGGCCCGTCGTCGCGCCTACACCCGCCAGGCGCCTCCCAGGGGCGTGCCCATGCCCAGCGGGCTGCGGGGCGTCACCCTGGACGACCTGGTCAGGCTCGTCCAGGAGGTGCTGGCCCAGAGGCCTCCGGAGCCGGTCCCTCTGCGCTTCGAGGAGGACATTCCCCGTATCGAGGCCAAGATGGACGAATTGCTCTGGGCGGTGCGTGCCACCGGTGGCCCCCTGCCCTTTCGGCGCGTGCTGGAAGACTGCCGCACCCGTCGCGAAGTGGTAGCCGTGTTCCTGGCCGTTCTGGAGCTGATCAAGCAGGGAAAGCTCTGGGCGCAGCAAGAGCAGCCCTTCGGCGAGATATTGCTGGTGGAGGCGGAGCCTCCTCCCCCTTAGCCCCCTGCCGCCTCTTTTCGCGCCCTGATAGACTGTGATGTGGCGTCATGGACAAGACGCGGCGCGTTCTGGCTGCCCTGTCGGGACTGGCGGTGGACAGAGTGCCGGTCTCGGCATGGGGCCACGACTTCCGTCGCGAGTGGTCGCCGGAAGGGCTGGCGGAGGCCACCCTGGAAGCCTACGAGAGGTACGACTGGGACTTCATCAAGGTCAACCCTCGCGCCACCTACTACGCCGAGGCCTGGGGCGCCCGCTTCGAGCCGTCCGCCGATGGCAGCGAGGGGCCCAGGCTGGTGGAGCCCGGCCTGCGGGGGGAGGCCGACCTGGCCCGCATCGAGCCCGTCGACCCACGGCGGGGGCCCTTCGGCGAGCAACTGCAGGCGCTGCGCCTTATCGCCCGTCGGCTCGGCGGCGAGGCGCCCTTCGTGCAGACTGTCTTTGCCCCCCTGGCGGTCCTGTCGCGCATGGCCGGGGGGCCGGGATCGGTCAAGGAGATGATGGCTAAGGCGCCCGAGGCGCTGGAGCGGGCGCTGGGGGCTGTCGCCATCACCCTGGCCGACTACGCCCGGGCCTGCATCGAGGCCGGCGCCAGCGGCATCTTTTATGCCACGGTGGAGTGGGGCAGCCGCGATCTCATCTCGCCCCAGGAGTACGCCCGCTTCGGCCGCCCCTACGACCTGCGGGTGCTGGCGGCGGTGGCCGAGGCGCCGTTCAACATCCTGCACGTGTGCCGCACCCGCAACCTGCTGCTGTGGTTGCTGGACTACCCTGTGTCCTGCTTCCACTGGGCGGCCCACGAGGAGTCCAACCCTGCCCTGGAGGAGGTGAAGGCCAGGGTGGGCGTCGCCGTATCCGGCGGGGTGGCCCACGATGGCGCCCTGGCCAACGGTGACCCTGAAGGGGTCATGGCCCAGGCGCTGGAGGCCATCCGCCGCAGCGGAGGGCGGCGCTTTCTGCTCGCTCCGGGTTGTTCCGTGCCCCCATCGGCCCCGGCGGAATGTCTGCGGGCCCTCAGACAGGCGGCGGAGGTGGCTGCATGACGGTCCCCGCCCTGGCCCGGGAGGAGCTGCTGCGCCTCGACCCCGGGCGCGACAGCGCCGTGACCATCGGCAAGTTCGATGGCGTCCACCGTGGCCACCAGCACCTCATCTCCTGGCTGGTCTCGCGGGCCCGTCGCGATGGCCTGGCCTCCGTGGTCATCAGCTTGCACCCTAACCCCCTGACGGTGCTGAGGCCTGGCATGCCCGTCACTTATCTCTGCACCCTGGAGGAACGGCTGGAGATGCTGCGCTCCCTGGGGCCGGACCGGGTAGGGGTCCTCACCTTCACTTCGGAGCTGGCGCTGCTTTCGGCCCGCGAGTTCATGGCCCTGCTGGTGGAGACGCTGCGCATGCGTCTGCTGGTGGGTGGCCCCGATATGGCCGTGGGCCGCGACAGGGAAGGGACCATGGAGGTGCTGTCGGCCCTAGGGCGGGAGATGGGCTTCCGGGTTGAGCCGGCGCCAATGCTGAGGGAGGACGGGCGCAAGGTGGGCTCCTCGGCCCTGCGGGAGGCCCTGGCCCAGGGGCAGATGGAGGAGGTGGCCCGCCTGCTGGGCCGCCCGTATCGCCTCAGGGGGCCGGTGGTGCGGGGGGCGGGCAGGGGCCGCATCCTGGGCTTTCCGACTGCCAACGTGGCTGTGGCACCGGACCTCGCCCTGCCGGCCTACGGCGTCTACGTCACCCGCGCCCTGGTGGACGGCCGCTGGCTGCCTTCCTGCACCAACGTGGGAGTCCGACCGACCTTCGCCGATGAGCGGCCTTCCGTCACGGTAGAGGCCTACATCCTGGACTACGAGGGAGACCTTTACGGGCGCACCATAGCCCTGGAGTTCCTGCACCGCTTGCGGGACGAGCTGAAGTTCACCACGGTGGAGGAGCTGATGACGGCCATGCACGGCGACGTGGAGAGGACGCGCGAGTACTTCGCTCACGCCGGAGGCGCGTAGCGGTGGAGCAGGCGAGAGTGCCCGACGCGGCCGAGCTGCGACGGCTGCTGCGCCGCGGGGTGGCCGAGGTCATCCCGGAAGGGGAGCTGGTGCAGCGTCTAAGCTCCGGCCGTCCCCTGCGCCTGAAGATGGGCTTCGACCCTACCCGCCCGGTGGTGACTCTCGGCTGGGCAGTGGGGCTGCGCAAGCTGCGACAGTTCCAGGAACTGGGCCACACCGTCGTCCTCATCATCGGCGACGTCACTGCCCAGATCGGCGACCCTTCGGGACAGTCGGAGACTCGCCCCATGCTCACTGCCGAGGAGGTCGAGGCCAATGCCGAGGCCGTGCTGCGCCAGTTCTTCCGCGTGCTGGATCCCGAGCGCACCGAGGTTCGCCGCCAGAGCGAATGGTTCGCCGATTTCCGCCTGGGCGACGTGGTGCGCCTGGCGGCCCACGCCACCGTGGCCCAGTTGCTGCAGCGGGAGGACTTCGCCCAGCGGTACGAGCAGGGGCGGCCCATCGGCCTGCACGAGTTCATCTACCCCCTGCTGCAGGCCTACGACTCGGTGGCGGTGCGGGCCGACGTGGAGTTCGGCGGCACCGACCAGAAGTTCAACATCCTCATGGGCCGCGAGCTTCAGCCCCGCTTCGGCCAGCAGCCGCAGTGCGCCTTTCTGATGCCGTTGCTGGTGGGGCTGGACGGCGAGCGCAAGATGAGTCAGTCGCTGGGCAACTACATCGCTATAGACGCGCTTCCCCACGACATGTTCGGCAAGCTCATGTCCCTGCCCGACCACCTCATCGTGCAGTATCTGGAGCTGCTCACGGACGTGCCCGAGGAAGAGGTGGAGGCCATCGCCAGGGGGCTGCAGGAGCGGTCGCTGAACCCCATGGAGGCGAAGATGCGCATGGCGCGGGAGGTGGTGGCCCAGTTCCACGGCCCCGAGGCAGCGCGGGCAGCGCAGGAGGAGTTCGAGCGCGTCTTCCGCCGCCGGGAGGCGCCGGCCCAGGTGCCCGAAGCACGCCTGCCGCTGCGCGCGGGGCCGGTGGACCTGGTAGAGGTGCTGGTGGAAGCGGGGATGGTTCGCAGCCGCTCCGAGGCGCGGCGTCTGCTGGCCCAGGGAGCTATCGAGGTGGACGGTCGAACGGTGCGGGATCCTCAGGCCACCATCCGCGATGGCGCCCTCGTGCGGGTTGGCAAGCACCGTTTCCTTCGCATCGTGGACGCCGACCAGCACTAGATGGACAACGCCGTAGGCGTCGACATCATCGAGATCGAGCGGGTGGCCCAGGCCCTGGCCCGCTTCGGCGACCGCTTCCTGCGCCGTGTGTTCACGCCCATGGAGGCCGCCCTTTATGGCCGCAAGCCGCACGAACTGGCGGCCCGTTTCGCTGCCAAGGAGGCGGTCATGAAGGCCCTGGGCACCGGAGCCCAGGGGGTAGCCTGGAGAGAGATCGAGGTGCTGCCCAACCGCCGCGGCAAGCCGCTGGTCTTCCTGCACGGTCGCGCCCGCGAACGCGCCCGCGCCCTGGGGCTCACGGGCCTGGACGTGAGCATGTCCCATTCCCGCCACTATGCTGTGGCCATGGCTGTGGGCCACTCCCACCCTGACGACGAGGGCGAGCGCGAGCGCTGGCGCCTGCACCTGGGCGCTACGCTGCGCGAAAGGGGGCTGCTGGCGTCTTGAAGCTGGTCACTGTCGCCGAGATGCGTGAGGCGGAGGCCCGCGCCGGCGTTCCCGTTTCTCAGCTCATGGAGAACGCCGGCCTGGCGGTGGCCCAGGAGGTCTGGCTGCTCCTGGGCGAGGTGGCCGACCGCCGCATCCTGGTGCTGGTGGGGCCGGGGAACAACGGCGGCGATGGCCTGGTGGCCGCCCGCCATCTGCACGACTGGGGTGCCCAGGTGGAGGTATACCTGCTGCGGCCCCGTCCCGAGGACGACCCCGTCTTCGCCCAGGTGCGACAGCGGGATATACCTGTATGCCTTGCCCAGGACGATGCGCAGGAGGGCTTCCGGCGACTGGAGGAGGCCCTGGGCAGAGCGGAGGTGGTGATCGACGCCATCCTGGGCACGGGCCGAGCCCGTCCGCTGGAAGGGGAGATGGCCGAGGTTCTGGACCGGCTGGCGGCCGTGCGCCGCCGTCCCTACGGCCCCAGGCTCATCGCCCTGGACCTGCCCTCGGGGGTGGACGCCGACACCGGCGCGGCCGACCCCCATGCCGTGGCCGCCGACGTGACGGTGTCCCTCCAGTGGAGCAAGGTGGGCCTGCACCAGCTCCCGGCCTCGGCCCTGGTGGGGCGGCTGGAGGTGGTGGACATAGGCATTCCCAGGGAACTGGAGTCCTCCTTTGCCACGGAGCTGATGGATCGTCGCTGGGCGCGCGAACTGCTGCCCCCGCGCCCGCCCGGCGCCCACAAGGGCACCTTCGGGCGAGCAATGATCGTGGCCGCCTCGCCTCGCTATATCGGGGCGGCACGGCTGGCGGCCCTGGGCGCCCTGCGGGTGGGGGCTGGCCTGGCCGTGCTGGCCTGTCCCCGCAGCCTGCAGCCGCTCCTGGCGGCGGGCATGAACGAGCCGACCTTCCTTCCCCTGCCCGACCATGACGGCCACCTCTCGGCCGAGGCGGTCAGCCCCGTCCTGCAGGCCGTGGACGAGGGGGTCGACGCCCTGCTGGTGGGGCCCGGGCTGGGCCTGGGAGGTTACGTGCAGGGGATGGTGGGGGAGCTGCTGCCTTCCCTCAAGGGGCGCTCGCTGCGGGCGGTGGTGGTGGATGCCGATGCCCTCAACAACCTGGCCGGCCTGGCCGACTGGCCATCGCGGCTGCCCTCGAACGCCGTCCTCACGCCTCATCCGGGAGAGATGTCCCGCCTGTGCGGCCTAACGGTGGATGAAGTGCAGGCCGACCGGGTGCGGGTCGCCCGGGAGCATGCCCGCGAATGGGGCGCCGTGGTAGTGCTGAAGGGCGCTCATACGGTGGTGGCCTCGCCCGATGGCCGTGTGCGCATCAGCCCCTTCGTCAACCCTGGCCTGGCATCGGGTGGCACCGGCGACGTGCTGGCCGGGGCCATCGTCGGGCTGGCCGCCCAGGGCCTGGCGCCCTTCGATGCCGCTTCCCTGGGCGTCTACCTGCACGGCCTGGCCGGCGAGCAGGTGCGTCGCGAGCTGGGCGAGGCTGGAATGCTGGCCGGCGACCTCCTGCCGGAGCTTCCCAGGGCCATCAAGTCCCTGCGAGAGTAGCCATGGCGGCACCGGCGGGCGGCCGTTGGCGTCTGCGGGAGCAGGCCCCTCCCTCTTTCCTCGCGCGCACGGGCTACCCGTCCCTGGTGAGGCAGCTTCTCTGGCACCGTGGCGTGCGCAGCGAGGCCGATGCCCGACGCTTTTTCGGCGAGGCACCGGCCGAGCACGACCCGCTCCTGCTGCCCGAGATGGGAGCGGCGGTGGCCCGTCTGCGACGGGCGGTGGCGGACGGCGAGGCGGTGGCCGTCTTCGGAGACTTCGATGTGGACGGCGTTACGGCGGCTGCCCTCCTCACCGAGGCCCTCGCCGGGCTGGGCGCCCACGTCCTGCCCTATATCCCCGACCGCTATGCCGAGGGCTATGGCCTGAATATAGAGGCCCTGAGGCGGCTGGCGGCCCAGGGCGCCCGGGTCCTGCTGGCTGCCGACTGTGGCACCACCGCTGTGGCCGAAGTAGAGGAGGCCCTACGGCTGGGCATGGACGTGCTGGTGCTGGACCACCACTCCCTCTCGCCCCACCTGCCTCCGACGGCCGCCCTGGTGAACCCGCGCCGGCCCGACAGCCGCTATCCCCAGTCGGAGCTGGCCTCGGTAGGTCTCGCCTACAAGCTGGCTGCGGCCCTCTACGAGGCGCTGGGCCGCCCCTTTCCGCGCCATCGCTTCCTGGAGCTGGTGGCCCTGGGGACCGTCACCGATCTGGTGCCCCTCCTGGACGAGAACCGCTGGCTGGTGCGAGAAGGGCTGAAGGCCCTTTCTCGAAGCGAACGCCCGGGCCTGCGTGCCTTGGTCCAGGAGGCAGGCCTGGACGGGAGGGAGGTGGACACCTGGGCCGTGGGCTGGGTCCTGGGCCCACGCCTCAACGCCGCCGGTCGTCTGGCCCATGCCCGTCAGGCCTTCGACCTGCTCCTCTGTCGCGACGAAGGGGAGGCTCGAGAGCTGGCCCGCTCCCTCTCGTCGCTGAACCGCGAGCGACAGCGGCTCACGGAGGCGGCTCTGGCCCGTGCCCGCGAGGCTGTGGAATCGGGACCTGGAGGACACCTGATCTTCGTAGCCGACCCGGACACCCCGGCCGGCATCGTCGGGCTGGTGGCGAGCCGCCTGGCCGAGGAGTATCATCGCCCCGCCTTCGTCTGCGAGCGGGGCGAGGCCCTGAGTCGGGGCAGCGCCCGCAGCATACCGGGCTTCGATGTGGCGGCAGCCCTGCAGTCCTGCAGCGGCCTCCTGATCAAGCACGGCGGACATCCCCAGGCGGCGGGCTTTACCGCTCCCACCCAAAACCTGGAGGCCCTGGCGCGCATGCTCACGGAACGGGCCGCTCGGGAGATGGAGGGCGCCGACCTCTCGCCCTGTCTGGAGATAGATGCCGTGTTGCCCCTGCGTGCCCTGCGAGGGGAGCTGCTAGGCTGGCTGGACCGCTTCCGCCCCCACGGCCCCGGCAACCCGGAACCGGTGTTCGTGGCGACCGGCGTGACCGTCGCCGACGTCCGCCTCGCCGGCCCCGAGGGACAGCACCTGCGTCTGAAGCTGAAGGACGGTTCCGTCACCTGGCCCGCCTTCGGCCCGCGGTTGGGTGGCAAGGCCCCCGAGGTCGGCCAGCGGGTGGACGTGGTCTACTCGGTGGTGAGGGAGCGCGGCGATGACGTCGCCCTGGAGCTGCGCCTGCACGACCTGCGGCCGTCGGCCAGGGCTGCCCCCTAGGCTATAATCGGTCTGTGAAGTTAGGGCGACTGCAGCTGGTCAATTTCCGCAACTTCCGCCGTCTCGACCTCTCCTTCGGCCCTGGCAGCCATCTGCTGGTGGGCGAGAACGCCCAGGGGAAGACCAACCTGCTGGAGGCTGTCTATCTCCTTTCCACCCTCCGGGCCTTTCGTGCCGAGAACGATGCCCAGCTGGTGAACCACGACGCCCGGGCTGAGGGGTTCCCCGCCGCCCGCGTCGCCGCCGAGGTGGACACCGCTGGCGGCCCCTTGCGCCTGGAGGTGGTGGTCGCCCTCCGGGACGGCCCTTCGGGCAGCCTGGCCACCAAGACCGTCCGGGTCAATGGCGTCCCCCGCCGCCTGAGCGAGGCGGTGGGCCTGTTCCTGGCCGTCCTGTTCACCGTCCAGGACCTGGAGCTGTTGGAGGGGCCGCCCGCCCTGCGTCGTCGCTACCTGGACACCCTGCTGGGGCAGGTGGACAGGGGCTACCTGCTGGCCCGTCAGCGCCTGGAGAAGGTTCTGTTGCAGCGCAACCACCTTTTGCGTCGCATCCGCGAGGGGGTGGCCAGAAGGGACGAGCTCCAGTTCTGGGACGAAGTGCTCGCGCAGGATGCCGCCAGCATCGTCTGGGCACGGGCGAAGGCTGTGTCGGAGCTGGCAGGTCTGGCGGCACGTGCCCACGAGGACCTGGCCGGTGGCGACTCCCTGGGCATCGCTTACCGGCCGCGCCTGGGAGCACAGGGGATGGATGCCCTGGGCCAGTCGATAGAGGCCCTGGCCACAGCCTTCCTCGACGACCTGAGGCGAGGCCTGGCGCAGGACATAGCCGCCGGCGCCACCACCATCGGCCCTCACCGTGACGACCTGGAGTTCTTGCTGGGGGGACAGCCCGCTGCCGGCTACGCCTCTCGAGCCCAGCAGCGGACCATCGCCCTCGCCCTTCGCCTGGCGGAGGCGTCCCTCCTGCGGGAGCGTCGGGGCGAGGCTCCCGTGCTCCTGCTGGACGACGTCCTGTCGGAGATGGACGCTGGCCGCAGGCGACGGGTGATGGGGGCCGTCGCTGGCTATGAGCAGGTGCTGGTGACGGCTGCCGATCTGGACGCCTTCCCTCCCCACTTCCTGGCACGCGCGCGCCTCTATCACGTGGCCAACGGGCAGGTGGTCCCCGCCCTCGACGCCGCTCCGGCCCGGCGCGAGGATGCGTGATGGCCCTTCGCCCGACGTCGGAGCGGGTGCCGAGTTGACATAAACAAGAATGGGATTGGTCTGCCACTCGGTGCGTCATGCGACCAAAGGCCGTGGCGAGGACGGGTGGTCAGGGCGGCGTCGCGCTGCGCAAGAACAGCGGGCTGCGGAGGCCACGGCGGACTACGGCCCAGAGGGAAGCGGGCGCCGCTTCGATGACCCCGCCATCCAAGGCGAAGGGATCGCCGTCCAGCTGCATGGGCAGGGGGCTCGCGGCCTCTAGCTCCAGGCGTTGCACCTGCCTGTAGAGCACCTTCGGCGAGCGCAGGTGGCGGCCGAGGGCCACCATCAGCGCGTGGAGCACTATGTCCCGCAGGCCATCGCCTCGGAACAGGCACAGGTCCAGCAGGCCGTCGTCGGCGCGGGCCAGGGGCGTCACGTGGACCAGGCCGGCGTAGTTGCGGGTGTTGGCTGCCACCAGCATCAGGGCGTCTCGGGAGACCAGCTCGCCATCGGCCCGCACCGTCACTGGCAGGGGGCGCCACCGCAGGGATTCCAGGACGGCCGTGATGGCGTAGGCCGTGGCCCCCAAGCGGCGCTTGGCCCTGGGATCTACCCGGGCGGCTATGCGACCGTCCAGCCCCACCCCTGCCATCAGCAGGAAATGGCGACCATCCGCGCGGCCCAGGTCCACCCGCCTGCGCTCGCCTGTCAGCACTGTCCTCACTGCCGCCTCTGCCCGGAGGGGTATGCCGGTCTCCCTTGCCCAGATGTTGACGGTGCCGGCGGGGATGGGCGCCAGAGCGGTGTCCGTCCCGGCCAGGCCGCAGGCTGCCTCCCGCAGGGTGCCGTCGCCGCCGCACACCAGCACCAGGCGGTGGCCTTCATGGGCAGCGCGGGCAGCCAGTTCGGTGGCGTGGCCTGGGGCCTCCGTCTCCTGCCAGCGGGCCTGCCAGCCAGCCTCGGTCAGCAGCGCGGCGGCCCGTGCCAGCGCCCGCCGCGACGGCAGGTTGCGGGCCACGGGGTTGACGATGACCAGGGCGCAGGGAGGGCCGTCGGGGGCCTGCATGGCGCCAAAGGCTATCATAGGGCGATGGACGGGCCAGGGCCACGGGCGCGGATGACGGCCGCGAGCTAGGCCCTTATCATTCCTAATGTGGGAGCGATTCAGGAGGGACGCAGCATGGCCAACCCTATGGGCATCAAGCGCATGGACCACGTCAGCTGGGCCGTCTGGAAGATAGACGACGTCCTTCCCCTCCTGACCCAGCTCATGGGTATGGAGGTAGTGGCCCGCTTCCGCGACGAGGAGCAGGGCTATGCCGGCGTGGCCCTGCGGGTGCCGGGGACCAACACCGAGTTCGAGGTGCTGGAGCCTGTCGGCGAGGACTCCTTCCTGGTTCGCTTCCTGCGGGAGCGCGGCCCAGGCCTTCACCACGTCACCTTCATCGTCGAAGATGCCGACCGCGCGGCCGAGGCCATCCGGGCGTTCGGCATCGAGCCGTGGGGAGGAGTCCGACGCCGACACGACTGGGGCGAGACGTTCATCCACCCCAGGGACTCTGGGGGAGTGCTTTTCCAGTTCTACACCGAGATGGGCCACGACCACGGGGAGGGGGCCGCCAAGTGAGCGCCCTGGTGCAGCCCAGGGAGGGCGAGCTGAAGCTCAACGGCCTTCGCATCCACTACTTCGAGTGGAAGGGGAAGGGCGAGAGGCCCCTGGTCCTGCTGCACGGGTTGCGCGACAGCGCTTACTACTGGCAGGACTTTGCCAACCGCATGCTGGACGAGTTCCACATCTTCGCCTACGACCAGAGGGGCCATGGCGAGAGCGAGCATGCGCCCGGCGGTTATCTGGTGTGGGCCTTCGCTGCCGACCTGGCCGCCTTCGTGAGGGAGCTGGGGCTGGAGCGCTTCGACCTGGTGGGGCTGTCGCTGGGCTCCCGTTGCGCTATGGCCTACGCCCGAGAGAACTGGCCTCGCCTGGCCCATCTTGTGTTGGTGGACATGGGGCCGCAGATGGCGCGGCGGGGCGCCGTGGGCCTGAAGGAGGACATGACGAGCAGCGCCGCCCGCCCTCCCTCCGTCTTCAGTCGGGACGACGCCCTGGGCTTCCTGCGCCAGCAATGGCCCAGCCTGGATGCCCCCTCCCTGGAGCGCTACCTGCAGAACGCCTTCGTTCCCAACGACGATGGCGCCTATGTCTTCCGCTACGACCGCCGCCTGGCCGACATCACCACCAAGGCGGCCATCGTCGAGATCGACTACCTCTGGGACTCCCTGACGCGCATCCGCTGTCCCACCCTGGTGCTGCGGGGCGAGGAAAGCCCCATCCTGGACGAGGAGATAGCGGCTCGCATGGTCTCCTCCCTGCCCGATGGCCGCCTGTATGTCTTCCGAGGGGCAGGACACGCGCTGCCGCGGCTGCGACCGGAGGAGTTCGCCCGGGTGGTGCGGGAGTTCCTGCTGGACGGAGCTGTCCCAGACAGCGCGTAGTGGTCGACCCCGGCCTGCAGGAGAGGCGGCCGCTACCTGCCCTTCTTTTTCTTCTCGGCCCGCGACGCCATGAAGGCCAGGAAGGCCAGGCCGCCCACCACTACTCCCAGGAATATGACCCCGAAGGTGGACTCGTGGCCGATGGCGTGCAGAAAGACCGTCTCCCAACCCAACTCATACCCCCCTACTGTGCGATCCTCACCTCGAAGGTGGCGCGGGTGTCCAGCAGCCCCTCTCGGCGCACGATGACCTGCGCCTGGTACCGTCCCGGCAGGCTGAGCTGCTGGGTCTGCAAGATGTAATGCTCTGGCGGGTGCAAAGGCTCCAGCTGCTCCTCCACCGTGCCCAGGTCCTGGTCCAGGTAGCGCCAGCGGACCAGCACCGCCTGCACCGGGCGGGGGTCGCCGTTGGTGTCCACCAGGTATAGCTGCACCCAGTTGGGGCCGGCGCGCCCAGGGTTCACCAGCAGCGTCAGCATGAGGTCGTCGGCGCGCTGCCGCAGGTCGATGCCCACCGGCTCCTGCTGCCCGGGCGACTGGGCCAGCGCTCCGGAACCGATGGGCGGCGATGTGTTCACCAGGAAGGCGGTGATGGCCACGATCCCTGTCGCCAGGGCGATTTCGGCCGCCACGGCCCGGCGGAGCCGCCACTCCCATACTCGCACCGCCTGCAGCGCCGACCGCGCCAGAGACTGGAGGCGCGGTCGCACCAGCAGCAGGTTGAAGGCTCCCAGGAGCAGCAGGGGCAGGAAGAAGGCCCCCTTGGCCAGGAGCGCCCGTCCGTAGGCGGAGCTGACCAGCTCGCTGGGGCTGTCCAGCGTCAGCAGCGCCTGGGCCAGGCCTGTGACAGCGATGGCCACCACCGAGGCGATGGCCACCAGCGAGAAGCGGGGCACCAGGGCCGCCAGCAGCCGCGGCCGCGACCGACCGTCGGAGGGGACCAGCGCCAGGAAGAGGGCCAGCTGCAGGAGACCGCCCACCCAAACGCCAGCGGCCGTCAGGTGCGCCCAGTCCAGGGCCACCCGCAGGGCGGCGGGGTCCTGGGCGGGGGCGTGGCCGCTGAGGCTCACGGTGACCGGCACGGCCGCCGCCGTCCCCAGGAGCATCCAGTGGTAGATGCCGACCTCCGCCCCCGGCCGGAAGAGAATGCCCGCTAGGTAGGCAACGGTGGCCAGCAGGGCCAGCCGCACGATGAACGCCCGTCCGTAGGACGAATCGGACAGTAGCTGGCCCGCCGCCTCCCAGGCGCCGGGGGTGCCGGCCGCCTCCCAGGCCCGCACCCAGAGGACGAAGGCCGAGGCTGCCAGGGTGAGCAGGGCCAGGCCGATGGCCGAGCGCCGTGCCAGGGTCGCTGCCCCCTCCTCCGCCCTCTCGCGGTCGACCTCCATCGCCTCCAGGGCCCGCCTCGCTGCAAGGAGGTGGAAGGCCACCGCCCCCACCAGCCCCACCACTGCCGCCAGCTCCAGCCAAGAGGCCGATACGCGCAGGGCGCGCGGAGGCCCGGATGCCCCCGCCAGCTCTGCGGGGATGACAGCGCCTGGGGGAGCTGCGCTGGAGCCGACCGTGAAGGCGAAGCTGCCGAAGGTGCGGTGCCCGTCCACCGTGGACAGGGCGCTCCAGATGACGGTGTAGGTCCCCTCGGGCAGGCCATCCTTCAGAGTGATGCCGAGGTTCGTGTTGTCGAAATGCAGGTGGGTGTCGCCGTTGTCCCACTGCCGCTGGCCGCTGTCCACCACCTGTATGCGGCTGAAGCGGGCGTCCACCGGCTCGCTGAACCACAGCAAGACCTCGGTCGGGGGCTGGGCCAGGACCGCATTGGCCGGCGGGTCGGAGCGCACCAGGTTGGCGTGGGCCTGGGCCCTGGGCGTTTGCTGGCCCAGGGCCCAGACCGCAGCCAGGGCCACCAGCAACAGGACAGCCCTAGTCGCTTTCCTCAACCCTTTACACCTTCCCTCCGTGTGGCTGCCTGACTAGCTCCCTTGGCGCCGCATGGCGTCGCGCACGCGCAGACCTGCGTCCACCGAGGCAACGGCCAGGGCAGCGATGCCGATGCCCAGAGCGACGAAGACCAGGGCGTCGTTGCTGGACTCCCCGCCCGATTCCTGCGAGCGCGACTCCAGCAGTTCCAGGGTGGTAGGCACCTGTCGCGGGAACTGCAGCTCGGCCGGATCTTCGGCGGCGCTGAAGCGGCCGGGGCCGGAGGTGAAGGTCTCGTCCACCTGCTGGCCCCCCACCTGGCCGTATATGTGGAAGGTGTAATCGCCGGGCAGGGTGGGGATGAAGTAGCCGAAGTAGCGTCCCGGCTGGTTGAAGGCGGGCTCCAGCTCTAGCTCCCGCCGCTGGGCGCCCCCGCCCACGATGACCTCGGCCCGCAGCGTCTGTTCGAGGCCTGTCACTGGCTGGCCACCCGCGTCCAGGACGCGCAGGTCTAGCGCGTTGGGGTAGTAGGCCAGGGCCGGCTCGTTCATGAAGCCCACTATGAACGTGTAGTTGCCCACGGTGCGGCGTTCGTGGGCCAGCGCTTCCCGGGGCGCCAGGACGCCCAGCGCCAGCGCCAGTACGCCGATGGCGAACAGCACGAATGGTCTCCGCATGGAGCAGATACCTCCTCTGCGTCGCTGGATTTTTGCTCTGTTAACCTATACGGCTAGGCGACGCGAGGAGGTTTGTGGGGACGATAGAGGGGCGATTCGGGGGCTAGGATGCGACTCTGAGGCAGCGACAAGACCAGGGTCGCCAGGGCGACCACGGCCGTCGCTATAGCGGGCAACTGCAGAAAGGCCTTGCCGGGCCCGTCGGCGCAGGAAGACGGCCCCAGGTGGCAGTGGGCCGCGTGCTCCTGAGCCTCCTGGGGCGTCATGGGCCTCTCGTGCTCGTCCCAGTGGCCCACATAGGCGACCTGGGGTAGCAGGCAGAGCAGGAGCACCACCCAGGCCCCTATCTGCAGCCAGCGCAGGCGGCGGCCACTGGCCATCGTCTCGTCCTCGTGCCTCCCGCTCGGCGACTTCTCAGCCCATGACCCGCTTGCGCTTCTGGGCCACGTAGTCCACCAGGATATACTGGCCCAGCTTGTCGGGGGTGGTGTAGAAGACCCGCCCCTTGTTCATCTTGGCGATCTGGTTGACGAATTCCTTCAGGTAGTAGTTGCGGTCGAGCATGAAGGTATTGATGACGATGCCCTTTTGGGTGCAGCGCTTCACTTCCTGTAGAGTCTTGCGGATGGTGATGGGGCTGGGCGGATAGGAGAAGTATGAGCGCCCGTGCTCCAGGTGGGCCGTCGGCTCGCCGTCGGAGATCATGATTATCTGGCGGGTGCCGGCCCGGTGCCGCGAGAGGAGCTGCTGAGCCAGGATGAGGGCGTGGTGCATGTTGGTGCCCAGCACCGACTCGTCCCAGCGCACGTAGGGCAATTCCTCGGGCTTGAGCTCACGGGCGTAGGCCGAGAAGCCCAGGATGTAGAGGACATCCTTGGGGAACTGGGTCTTGATGAGGTTGTAGAGGGCCAGGGCGACCCGCTTGGCGGCCTGGAAGGAGCCGCGCAGGGCCATGGACCAGGACAGGTCCAGCATCATGACGGTGGCCGTAGTGCTCAGGTGCTCGGTGGAATAGACCTCGAAGTCGTCCTTGCCCAGTCGAACGGGCACCTGCGGGCCCTCCCGCAGGACGGCGTTGAACACCGTCTGGCCCAGATGCAGGTGGAAGGGGTCGCCGAACTCGTAGCGCTTGGTGTCCTCGGTCCGCTCGGTCCCCGGCCCGCGCTCGCGGGTGGCGTGCTTGCCATAGGAAGACTTCTTGATCTGGGCGTAGATCTCCCCCAGGGCCTTCTGGCCGATGCGGCGGATGGCCTTGGGCGTCAGCTCCCACTCCTGCCCGCGGCGGCGGATGTATCCCGCCTTCTCCAGGATCTCCAGCATCTCCTTGAGCTGGCGGAAGGCCTGGTAGGCCTCCTCGCCGAGCAGCTCCCGCAGCCGCTCCTCGTCCACGTCGTCCAGGGAGCCGCCATACTGGACGCGCTCTAGCTGACGCTCCAGCTCGTCCAGCCCCTGCATGTGCTCCATGAGCCGCATGGCCTGGAGCAGGTCCAGGGTCTCGTCGCCTCGGAAGGGGTACTGGTTCTCCAGGTCGCGCAGGGGCGCCAGGATGTCCAGGTTGATGGCCAGCTCCTGCAGTTCCCGCATCAGTTCCGGGTCGCCCACCTTGTCCATGAGCAGGTCCTGGAGCTGGCGGCGCATCTCCGGCGGCAGGCTGTCCAGGAGGCTCTGCATGGCCGCCATCTGCTGCTGCATGCGCTGGATCAGCTCCTCCAGGGACTGGGGCGGGTTGGGCCCGAGCAGGTCGCCGTATTTGTCGAGGAAGGACTGGTAGTCGGGCTGGCCGCCAGCCATCTTCTCCGACAGCAGGCGGTTCAGGTCGCGGACCATCTCCTTGAGCCGCTGGAGCTGTTCCGGGGTGAGGCCAGCCAGCTGGTTGTACAGGTCCTTGAAGAAGGCGTCCAGCATCGCCTGGCGCAGCATCTCCATCAGTTCTTGGAACTTGGCCGCCGCCTCGGGATCCATGAACTCGTAGTCCTGCAGGCCCTTGATGCGACCGCCCAGGTCCTGGGGCAGGTTCTGGAGATAGTCCTGCTTGCGCTGGACGATGTTCTTGAGCATCTGGGCCATGTTGCGGGCGTCGTCCCCCTCCTGGGCCTGCTGGCCGCTATGTCCCAGGGCCTCATGGAATGGCTGGAGGGAACCGGGCTGGCCCTGGAGCTGGCGCTCTGCCTCTTCCAGACGGCGGCGCAGCGTCTCTTGCTCCAGGTCCAGCACTTCCTGTACCCGCTTCTCCAGGTCCTCGAACAAGGAGCTGAGGTTGTAGCGGTCCAGCATCTGACGGCGGTTCTGGCGCAGGCGCTGCAGGAGGTCGCGCAGCCCCTGCAGGCGCTGGCCCATGGGGCCGCGCATGCCTCGCTGCAGCAAGTTGCGAAGGGCGTGCTGCAGGTCGCCGAAGTTCATCAGGTCATCGGTGATGGCCGAGAGGATCTCGTCGGGGTCCAGGGGCGGTATCTCCTGCGTGCCGTCCCACTCGGAATAGCGATAGAGCCAGGTCATGCTATCCACCCCTTCCCTGGTGTCCTTCCGCGTGCCCGTGGGAGAAGCGCCAACGGGTGGCGGTGGCCATGAATTCCTCGCTCTCGATGAACCCGAAGGCCACTTCAGGACTGACCACGAACACGGGGTCGCCGTTCGGCTCCGGCCTGAATGCGTACTTGGCATGATAGGCGTCGGCGAAGCGCCCGAACAGGGCCTCGTCGCTGAGCACTTGCGCCTCCCCCTCGACGATGACGGACTCGCCGCCCCCTTCAGTGCAGACGACGCAGCGGGGCGACCGGGCCAGGTTGCGGGCCTTGCGCGACCGGGCGCCGGTGCTGAAGAAGAACCGCCCCTCCAGCCACACGCCCCACACGGGCACGCAGTGGGGCCGGCCCTCCGGGGAGACGGTGCTGACGAAGTAGTTGCGGCTGGCCGTCAGCCGCTCCTCGGCCCAGCTCCAGGGCAGCAGGCCGGCCAGGTCAGGCGAGAGCCCGTAGCCTGGCATGTAGGGCCGCTGGGCGATGGGCGCCAGGGGGTCACGACCGGTACTGGACACGACCGGCCAGCCTCTCCTTATTGAGGCGCTTGCTGAGGTGCAGACCCTCCAGCACGAACTCTACCGCCGCTGCCAGGAGATGGGGGTTCCCATCGCATTCCAGTTTCTTGGCCGCTTCCAGCAGCCCTTCCACCTGGTGGGCGATGGCCTCGTAGGCATCGGCTGGGGCCAGGTCGGAGACCTCCACCACGTAGCCGCCGCGGAAGCGGGAGACCACCTTGTCTAGCTCGCCGATGCTGAAATAGCGGTTGAATACGGCCAGCACCGCCCCTTGCAGGAGCCGCTCCATGATCTGGTCCTCGCGGCCCTCCTCCACCGTTTCGAACTCGAGCTTGCCCGAGAGGGCCGGCAGGATGTAGGGCAGGTCGGTGATCCTGGGCACCGCCACTGGCTCCTCCAGGAGGATGGAGCGGCGGAGGGCATTGGCCAGGAGGGCCTCGTAACTGGTGATGGATGCCCGCACCGACACCCCCGAGCGCTGGTTCACGTCCGGGCTGCGGCGGGCCAGCCGGGTGACTTCGGCCACTATCTCCTTCATGAACTGGGGCGCCACCACTGGCCGCTCGTGCTCCCCCTCGAACACCGTGCGCTCCTGCTCCATGATGGCGATCTCGTGCTCCACGGTGCGGGGGTAGTGGGTGCGGATCTGGGCGCCGTAGCGGTCCTTGAGAGGAGTGATGATGCGACCCCGGTTGGTGTAGTCCTCGGGGTTGGCTGAGGCCACCACGAAGACGTCCAGAGGCAGGCGTATGCGGTAGCCGCGGATCTGGACGTCGCGCTCCTCCATGATGTTCAGCAGCCCCACCTGTATACGCTCGGCCAGGTCGGGCAGCTCGTTGATGCAGAAGATGCCGCGGTTGTGGCGGGGGATGAGGCCGTAGTGGATGGTCAGCTCGTCGGCCAGGTAGCGGCCCTCGGCCACCTTGATGGGGTCCACCTCGCCGATGAGGTCGGCGATGGTGATGTCGGGCGTAGCCAGCTTCTCGCCGTAGCGCCGCTCGCGGTCGATCCACTCTATTTCGACGCTGTCGCCTTCTTCGGCCAGCCACTCGCGGCAACGACGGCAGATGGGGGCGAAGGGGTTATCGTTGATCTCGCAGCCGGCGACGATGGGTATCTCCTCGTCCAGCAGCTGCACCAGAGAGCGGATGAGGCGGGACTTGGCCTGCCCCCTCTCGCCCAGGAAGATGATGTCCTGCCCGGCCAGGATGGCGTTCTGGAGCTGGGGGATGACGGTCTCGTCGTAGCCGATGATGCCCGGGAAGAGGGGCTCCCGGCGGCGCATTTTCTCGATCAGGTTCTTGCGCATCTCGGCCTTGACGGAGAGGACCTTGTAGCCGGAGTCCCTCAGCTCTCCGACAGTGCGCGGCTTCCTGTCCACGATCTAGACCTCACCCTCCCAGCGCCGTCCACCACCAGGCGGCGCCATGATATTGCACTTAGCCATTATACCCGCTGCCGCAGGGAAGGCACAGACGGCCCGACGCCGGGCCGTATGGCATACTGAAGGGTGATGTCCGGCATCGAGGACCGGCTGCTGGAGCTGGCCCGCCACCTCTATGAGGCCATCGGCTGGCCAGGGGTGGTGGTGCTGATGGCCGTCGAAAGCGCCTGCATCCCCTTCCCCAGCGAAGTCATCATGCCTCTGGCAGGGTGGTTCCTGGTGAAGGAGCGGGGGCTGGGAGCGGAATGGCTGCTCGTGGCTGGCCTCTATGGCGCCTTGGGCAACCTGGCGGGCTCGATGCTGGCCTACGTCGCCGGAGCCTGGGCGGGGCGGCCCTTCCTGGAGCGCTACGGTCGTTATCTCCTCATTACCCCCGGCGAGCTGGCCCTGGCGGACCGCTTCTTCCGTCGCCACGGCGAGGCATCGGCCTTCTTCTCGCGCTTGCTGCCGGTGGTGCGGACCTTCATCAGCCTGCCGGCGGGCGTGGCGAGGGCCGATCCGATCCGTTTTGCCGTCTTCACCTTCCTGGGGTCCTTTCCCTGGTGCCTGGGGCTGGCGGCCGCCGGCTACCTGCTGGGCGAGCACTGGCAGCGGCTGATGGACTGGTTCCGCCCGGTGAGCCTGCCGCTGGCCGCGCTGCTCGCCCTGGCCGTCATCCTCTACTACGGACGGCGCCTGCGAGAGGCCTTCGGCCGCGGCGCTGAAGGCCGAAGGGCAGCGGTGGAGGAGGTGAAGGAGTGATCGAGGCTCTCCTGCGTCACCTGGGGGCGGTGCGTCGCAACCACGCTCTGGAGCACGCGACCATTGCCGTGCTGCTTTCGCGGGTAGGGCGGCCGGTCCAGCTCCTGGGTCGAGCCAGCGCCGACGGCTTCTACATAGTTGGCAGGGTCGGGCCGGAAGACCTGCGGGCATCGGTCCTGGAGGCCCTGACACGGCTGCGACGGGGGGAGACCTATCTGGCCATATCCCCCCTCTGCGGGACCAACCTCTCCCTGACGGGGGTGCTGACGGGCCTCGCTGCTTTCCTGGTCACCCGCCGTTCGGGCAGGTGGGAGCGGCTGCCTCAGGCCCTGCTGGCTGCCATGCTGGCCACGGTGGTGGCCCAGCCGCTGGGTCGCCTGGCCCAGCGCCACATCACGACCTGCGCCGACATGGATGGCCTGGAGGTGCTGGCGGTGGAGTCGGTGGGTAGCAGGTTGCCGGTCTACAAGGTGCGCACCGCCTGGCGAGCGCAGGGGGGGCTAGATCCGCACGCCCAGGGCCTCGGCCACCACCGCTAGGTCCTTATCGCCTCGACCCGATAGGCAGACCAGGACGATGGCCTCCGGCGGGAGCTGGCCCGCCAGCTGGGCCGCGTAATAGATGGCGTGGGCAGGCTCCAGGGCGGGCAGGATTCCCTCCGTCTCGGCCAGGAGTCGGAACCCCTCCAGCGCCTCGGCATCGCCCACGGCCACGTAGCGGGCTCGGCCCGTCTCCTTGAAGTAGGCATGTTCGGGGCCGACCCCCGGATAGTCCAGGCCGGCGGAGATAGAGTGGGTACCCAGAACCTGCCCGTGCTCGTCCTGCAGCAAGTATGAGTAAGCGCCGTGAAGGACGCCGGGGCGACCGGCCACCAGGCTGGCGGCGTGCTGGCCCGTCTCCAGGCCCCGGCCAGCTGCCTCCACCCCCACCAGCTGGACCTCCCGGTCCCTGTAGAAGGGGTGGAAGAGGCCGATAGCGTTGGACCCCCCGCCGACGCACGCTACAGCGTAGTCCGGGAGGCGCCCCTCGCGGGCCAGCATCTGCTCCCGGGCCTCGCGACCTATTACCGACTGGAAATCTCGCACCAGCATGGGGTAAGGGTGGGGGCCGACGGCGCTCCCCAGCAGGTAATGGGTGGTGCGGACGTTGGTCACCCAGTCGCGCAGGGCCTCGTTGATGGCGTCCTTCAGGGTGCGAGTACCCGACTCCACCGCCCGCACCTCGGCCCCCAGGAGCCTCATGCGGAACACGTTGGGGGCCTGCCGACGCACATCTTCAGCACCCATGTAGACGACGCACTCCAGCCCCAGCAGGGCACAGACGGTGGCGGTGGCTACCCCGTGCTGACCGGCGCCAGTCTCGGCGACGATGCGTCGCTTGCCCAGGCGCTTGGCCAGCAGCCCTTGCCCCAGGGCGTTGTTGATCTTGTGGGCGCCGGTGTGGGCCAAGTCCTCCCGCTTGAGGTATATCTTGGCGCCTTTGACGTGCTCCGTCAGACGACGGGCGAAGTAGAGAGGGGTAGGACGACCGGCGTAGTCGCGCAGCAGGGACTGCAGCTCGGCCTGAAAGGAGGGGTCGTCACGGGCGGCCAGGTAGGCCTCCTCCAGCTCCTGGAGGGCAGCCATCAGGGTCTCGGGGACGTAGCGGCCCCCGAAGGGGCCGAAGCGGCCGAGGGAGTCGGGCAGGCTGTCGCTAGCCCCGGGCATGACTCGCTCTGCACGGGAACGGGAAGTGGGGGCAGGCGCAGACGCGCGGGCAGCGGCTCATGCCCCAGACCTCGCAGCCCAGCAGTGCGCCGAGACGGATATGGAAGGCCTCGTAGAGCATGAAGCTAGCATTTGCACAAAGTATGGCAGTCGCCGGGTGGCTGCCCACGGTGCTCGCTGCCGTCGCCCAGGAGCGCCACCACGTCCGGATTGGCCTATATTTTATATTGCCGGCGCAGGCTGGGAGCCGACCTTGCAACTCCCTGACCTCGGCGATGACGTCAGGGATCCGGCCAGGGACGATGGCCCGGCACCCACGCGCGGCCATCTTAGCGGTGGGGAAACTGAGTAGTCAACAGACGTCTCAGAAATACAGCTGTGGGCCCGGCCTGGGACGGGTCATGGGGCTGTGGTGGCGCCCTTGGCAGCCAGGATGAAGGCCCGCACCTTCTCCAGGTCTTTCACACCCTCCGTCTCCACGCCGCTGGATACGTCTACCGCCCAGGGACGCACCTTGCGCACCGCCTCGGCCACGTTGTCGGGGGTCAGGCCCCCCGCCAGGACGATGGGCACCTGTCTGGCCACCGCTGCCGCCACGTCCCAGTCCAGCAACTGCCCTGTCCCCCCGTAGGCGCCGGGCACGTAAGGGTCCAGCAGCGGCACCGCCCCCTCGCCGATGCCTGCCATCACCTCGGCAGCCGTCTGGCCGGGCCTGACCTTCAGGCACTTGAACACGGGCCGATGGACCTGAAAGCACATCTGCCACGGCTCGGACCCCGATAGCTGGACGATGTCCAGGCGGCACTGGTCGGCTATGGCGTTGATGGTGTCCACGTCCTGGTCGGCGAAGACTCCAACCAGCAGGGGGCGCGAACGGGCCAGCAGCCGCTCGATATCGGCAGCGGTGACGGGGGCGGTCAGCGGCATCGGGGGCCGGTCCAGTTTGCCGAGGGCGATGGCGATCTTCTGGGCCTGGCCGAGGGTGACCTGGCGACGACTGGGGGCGAAGACGACGCCCACGAAGTCGGCGCCGAGGGCAGCCGCTGCCCGCGCGTGCTGGGGCTCCATAACCCCGCAGATCTTGACCAGACAGGGGCCAGCGCCCACCGCCTCCACCTCGAGCAGGCCCATCATACAACGGCGGCGCTGCCGCAGTCACAGCAGCCCATCATCAATCGAGGCAGGACAGCTCCCTCACCTTCAGGGCTGGGTCGGGGGCTGTCACCAGGGCCTCCCCCACCAGTATGGCGTCCACCCCCAGGGCGGCGAGGCGGGCGGCGTCCTCACGCGTGTGGATGCCCGACTCGGCCACCACCGTGACTCCCGGGGGGATCATGGGGCGCAGGCGAGCGGTGGTCTCCAGGTCCACCCGGAAGGTGCGCAGGTCGCGGTTGTTGATGCCCACCAGGTCGGCGCCGGCCTCGAGGGCCGCCTCCAGTTCGGCCTCGTGGTGGACCTCTACCAGGGCGTCCATCCCGACCGCTCGGGCCACTTCCAGCAGCTCTTTCAGCTCCCGGTGTTCCAGAGCGGCGACGATAAGCAACACGGCATCGGCCCCCGCCCCCCGGGCCTCGTAGACCTGATACGGGTCGATGATGAAGTCCTTGCGCAGCAGGGGCGGCCCCTCGGGCAGGGCTTTGCGCACCTGGCGAAGATGGTCCAGGGAGCCGGCGAAGTACTTTTCGTCCGTGAGGACGGAAATGGCGGCGGCGCCGGCGCGGGCGTAGCAGGTGGCCAGGGACACCGGCTCCAGGCCGGGCCGCAGCACGCCCCGCGACGGGCTTTTTGCCTTCACCTCGGCGATAAGGGCCAGGCCTGGCCTGCGTAAGGCGGCGGCGAAGGGCCGCACGGGCGGCGCCCCTGTCAGCCGCCGCTCCAGCTCGGCCAGGGGTAATCGCTCCCTGGCGGCGGCCACCTCCTGCCGCTTGTGGGCCACGATCTCCTCGAGGATGGAGG
>JANXAP010000033.1 GCA_025062275.1 Dehalococcoidia bacterium | reverse complement strand
CGTAGGGGGTGGAGGATTGAGGGATTTTAGACAGCTAAAAATTATCTAATGGTGGAGGTCCGATATGGCGTATGTCATCTGTGAGCCCTGCATCGACGTGATGGACAAGTCCTGCGTCGAGGTCTGCCCCGTCGACTGCATCCACTACGAGGAGGGGGTCGACCGCAAGCTCTACATCGACCCCGACGAGTGCATCGACTGCGGCGCCTGTGAGCCTGTCTGCCCCGTGACCGCCATCTTCGCCGAGGACGATGTGCCCGACCAGTGGAAGGAGTACATCGAGCTGGACGCCAAGTGGTACAAGGACCCTGACGCGGTCCGGGCCCGCATCAACGAGCTGAAGCCGGCCTAGAGGCAGCTGCTGCCTTCGCTGTCCGGGCCCTGGCGCTCACATCCCGTGGGCGGCCAGGGCCTTCAATGTCTCGGCAAAGAGGGAGGCCGTCCCGGCGTCGCGGTCGCACAGGCGCACTCGCTCGATGGACGACTCGGGGTGGGAGTCCAGGTATTCCTGGACGGCCGTCACGATGACCCGCACTCCCGACTCCTTGGGGAAGCCGAAGATGCCGGTGGAGATGGCTGGCAGCGCGACGCTCCTGGCGCCCACCTCGTCGGCCCGTTGCAGGGCGCTGCTGACGGCCTTCGCCAGCAGCTTCTCCTCGTTTCCCATGCCCCGGCGTGGCCCCACGGCATGGACGACGTAGCGGGCCTTGAGCCGCCCGGCGCCGGTGATGGCGGCACTGCCGGTGGGCACCGGGCCGCGCTCGCGCACCCAGCGGTCGCTCTCCTCCTGGATCTCGCGGCCGCCCCTGCGGACGATGGCTCCCGCCACGCCGCCGCCGTGGGCCAGCCGCTCGTTGGCGGCGTTGACGATGACGTCCGTCTCTTCCTCGGTGATGTCCCCCTGGACCGCTTCCAGCAGCCGTCCGTCGGGCCGACGGTATGAGGCCAGCACCCTGGCCACGATGTTCACAGCTCCCCCAGCTTCTCCTTGAGCGCCTGGACGAGGTTAGCGATGGGCACCCGCACCTGGGCCATGCTGTCCCGGTCGCGGATGGTCACCGCCTCGTCCTGCAGGGTCTCGAAGTCGATGGTCACGCAGCACGGGGTGCCGATCTCGTCCTGGCGACGGTAGCGCCGGCCTATGCTCTGGGCGTCGTCGTACTGGGTCATGAAGTGAGGGCGCAGCAGGTCCCACACTCGCCTGGCCACCGGCACCAGGTCTTCGTGGCGCGAGAGGGGCAGCACTGCCACCTTGATGGGGGCCAGGGCCGGATGCAGTCGCAGCACCGCCCGAGTCTCCCCCCGCACCTCCTCTTCGTCGTAGGCGTCCATCATGAAGGCCATGAAGCAGCGGTCCACTCCGGCCGAGGGCTCTATGACGAAGGGGACGATGTGCTCCCCCGTCTCGTCATCGAAGTAAGTCAGCTGCCGGCCCGAAAACTCCGAATGGCGCTTCAGGTCGAAGTCGGTGCGGTTGGCGATGCCTTCCAGCTCCGACCACCCCATGGGGAAGAGGTATTCGATCTCGTAGGTGTCCTTGGCGTAGTGGGCCAGCTCGTCGGGGTCCAGGCGGCGCACCCGCAGGTTTTCCTCGCGGATGCCGTAGCGCCGGTACCAGTTGTAGCGCTCCTCCACCCAGTGTTTGTGCCACTCCTCGTCGGTGCCGGGCCGGCAGAAGAACTCGATCTCCATCTGCTCGAACTCGCGGTCGCGAAAGATGAAGTTGCCCGGGGTCACCTCGTTGCGGAAGGCCTTGCCGATCTGGGCGATGCCGAAGGGCAGCTTCTTGCGGGCCGTGGTGAGGACGTTGTCGAAGTTGACGAAGATGCCCTGGGCCGTTTCGGGGCGCAGGTAGGCGGTGGCGCGGTCCAGCTCCTCCTTCAGGTCGCGGATGCGGGCCGAGGCCCGCTCCCAGTCCTCCCCCTGGAGCTCGGCGATGGCGCGGGTGAACTCGGCCTCCACGTCGATAGGCCCCACGTAGGTTCGGAACATCAGGTTGAACATGCGCGGGGTGGTCAGCTCGCCGCCGCACTCCGGGCAGCGGATGGGGTAGGCGGAGGGTGCGTGGCCGTGGGCGGCTTCCGGCTCCGGGTGCTCCCTGGCCAGCTCGTCGGCCCGGAAGCGGCGCTTGCACGACTTGCAGTCCACCATCGGGTCGGCGAAGGTCTCCACGTGGCCGCTGGCGATCCAGACCTTGGGGTTCATGACGATGGCGGCGTCCAGTCCCACCACGTCGGGACGCTCCTGGACCACCGCCTTCCACCAGGCACGCTTGATGTTGTTCTTCAGCTCCACTCCCAGGGGGCCGTAGTCCCAGAAGCCGCCGATGCCGCCGTAGATCTCGCTGCCCTGGAAGACAAAGCCACGGCGCTTACACAGGGATACGAACTTGTCCATGCTCAGCTTGGGGGCCATGACTCGTCCTCACCTCTCCGGGGCGACTGCCCCTCCTCTGGTGCAAGGTATCAGGGGCGAGGGAGTAAGTCAAAGCCGAACCGGGCTCTACGCTCTTTAGTGTGGATACAGTGTAGGGGGTTAGCAAAAGCACCTGACGCTCCTGTAGCCTTGAGGTGAGGAACCAGAACAAGGCGGGCAAGGCGGGAAAACGAGATCAGGTGCAAGGACATCATATCAGGCTCAGCCAAGGGCTGCCCGGCCTGATGGTGTGGGGGAGAGGGAGGTGGAGGGGGCCACCGAGGTGGTGGCCCGCTACCGGGACGAGGAGGCGGCCTGCCCCAGGTACCGCCGTCCCACCTGGCAGGTGCACCAGTGGCATCGGCAGTGAAGCGGGATGCCGAGCTGTGGGGCGAGGAGGTGTTGGTGGCCATTCCGCGGGCGACGCTTCCGCTGTCGGGCCTGTGGCAAGGTACACGTGGCCGCACCCTGCTTGCGGGCCCAGGCGGCGCACCACCTGGAGGCTGAGGCGGTCCCTGGCCAGGTGGGCCAGTGAGGCCACGGTGCGGGCGGCAGCTCGCCTGGAGGGGGTGAGCGAGGGGCTGGCCGAGAGGAGTTGGCGGGAATTCTATGCCCGCCGCCTGCCCGGGGGCCCCACCGCCTCCTGGGGCTGGACGGCTTCTTCTACCGGCGGCGGCAGATGTGGGACGGGGCTGCGGGACCTGAAGAGGGCCCTGCCGGTGGCCTTCGTCTCCGAGGAGGGGAGGAGGCTTGCCGCTGCCCTCCTCGCCGACGGCAGGCTCGCCCGGGCCTGGAGCCTGAAGGAGTCCCTGCGCTCCCTCTACCGGCTGCCCAGGCTCGAGCAGGCAGAGGCGGCCCTGGGCCGCTGGCTCCAGGAGGCGGAGGC
>JANXAP010000032.1 GCA_025062275.1 Dehalococcoidia bacterium | reverse complement strand
CCGCAGGCTAAATGTCCAGGTTGCGGACCTGGTGGTAGTGGCTCTGGATGAAGGCCTTGCGCGGCCCCACGTCCTCGCCCATGAGCTGGCTGAAGACCTTGTCGGCCAGGGCGGCGTCCTCCACTGTCACCTGGAGAATAGTCCTGCGCTGGGGGTCCATGGTAGTCTCCCAGAGCTGCTCCGGGTTCATCTCGCCCAGGCCCTTGTAGCGCTGGACCACCACGTTCTTGCCGTCCCGTAGCCGCTTCAGATATTCGTCCTTCTCGCGGTCGGAGTAGGCGAACAAGACCTCCTTGCCGCGGGCGATGCGGTACAGGGGCGGCTGCGCGATGTAGAGATGGCCTCCCTCGATGAGGGGCCGCATGTTGCGGAAGAAGAAGGTCAGCAGCAGGGTGCGGATGTGGGAGCCGTCCACGTCGGCATCGGTCATGATGATGACGCGATGGTAGCGCAGACGCTTGGGGTCGAAGGAGTCGCCGAAGCCGGCCCCCAAGGCGGTGATGATGGCCCGTATCTCCTCATGGGCCAGCACCTTGTCGGGGCGCGCCTTCTCCACGTTCAGCACCTTGCCACGCAGGGGCAGGATGGCCTGAAAGCGACGGTCGCGCCCCTGCTTGGCCGAGCCGCCGGCTGAGTCGCCCTCCACGATGTACAGCTCCCGCTTGCGCGGGTCCTTCTCGGAGCAGTCGGCCAGCTTGCCCGGCAGGGTGGTGTCCTCCAGGGCGTTCTTCTTCAGGACCAGGTCGCGGGCGCGGCGGGCGGCTTCCCGGGCCCGCTGAGCGGTAATGCACTTTTCGATGATGCGGCGGGCGCCGCTGGGGTGCTCTTCCAGCCAGCGGGCCAGCTCCTCGGCCACCACCGACTCCACCTGCCCCTTCACCTCAGCGTTGCCGAGGCGAGTCTTGGTCTGGCCCTCGAACTGGGGCTCGGGGATCTTGACGCTGACGACGGCTGTCAGACCTTCCCGCACATCGTCGCCGCTCAGGTTAGGGTCGTCGTCCTTCAGGAGCTTCTGGCGGCGGGCATAGTCGTTCAGGACGCGGGTGAGGGCGCTGCGGAAGCCCGTCAGATGGGTGCCGCCGTCGATGGTGTTGATGCAGTTGGCGAAGGCGTAGGTGGAGTCGCTGTAGCCGTCGTTGTACTGGATGGCGACCTCGATGATGGTGCCGTTGACGGTGCGCTCGAAGTAAATTGGCTCGTGCAGGACGCGTCGCCCCCGGTTGAGCCGCTGCACGAAGGAGCGAATGCCCCCCTCGAAGTAGTAGTTGGTCTCGCGGCCACTGCGCTCGTCGCGGAAGTGGATCCACACCCCTTTGGTGAGGAAGGCCATCTCCCGGAAGCGCTGGGCCAGGGTCTCGAAGTCGAAGTCGCGGTTGGGGAAGATCTGGGGGTCGGGACGGAACCAGGTGGTGGTTCCCGTATCGTCGGGGCTGGTCTCGCCCACCACCTGCACGTCGCCCAGGGGTCGCCCCCGCTCGTATTCCTGGCGGTAGACCTTCCCGTCGCGGCGCACCTCCACCCAGAGCCGCTCGGAGAGGGCATTGACCACGGCCGCGCCCACGCCGTGCAGCCCTCCCGACACCTTGTAGGCCTGGCGGTCGAACTTGCCGCCGGCGTGTAGCTGGGTCATCACCGTCTCCAGGGCGGAGCGACCGGTGCGGGGGTGAACGTCCACCGGGATGCCGCGGCCGTTGTCGCGCACCAGCACGCCGCCCTCCCTGTCGATGACTACCTCCACCCGGTCGCAGAAGCCGGCCATGGCCTCGTCGATGGAGTTGTCCACGATCTCGTACACCAGGTGGTGGAGGCCACGGACGTCGGTGGAGCCGATATACATGCCCGGCCGGCGGCGTACAGCCTCCAGGCCCTCCAGCACCTGGATGTCGGCAGCAGTGTAGGAAGCGGACGCGTTATCGCTCATGGGCCTCCTGCGGCGAAGACGGGCGGTCTGCGTTCATTTTAGCACAAACATGCGCCTCACGCACCGTCGCAAAGCCGGTGCAAGCTCGCCTTTTCTACTCGCTCGCGGGGGCCATGGATGCCGGCCCCGCCCGCCGCGATACGCCCAGGAAGACGAGGGCGGCCAGCGCTTGGGCGGAGGCGCTGAGGGCGGCCAGAGCGGGCAATGAGAGGCCGTAGAGCACCCCCAGCAGGGCGCTGCCGGCGAACCAGGACACCCCGTAGGCCGAATTGAACAGGCCGAAGGCGGAGCCGCGCCGCGCCCTGGGCACCAGGGCCGCTACCGCTGCCCTCATGACCGATTCCTGGGCGGCGAGGCCCGTGCCCCAGAGGGCCGCCGCCAGCACCAGCACCGGCAGCCCGCCGCCAGCCAGGAAGAGGGGCACGGCCGGAGCTGCCAGGGCCGCGCCCAGGGCCACCGACGCCAGCCCTAGGCGATCGAACAGCCGCCCCAGGGCCAGGGCGGCCAGGGCATCGATCGCCATAGCCACGGCGTAGATAGCGGGCAGCCAGGAAGCGGCCACATCCCCCTGTCGCTCCAGGTGCAGGGCGAGGAGGGGAAAGTCGGCGTAGCCTGCCGCCGCCAGCGCCGATCCAGCCAGATAGAGCCAGAACAGGCGCGGCAGGCGGGCATCGCCCTCCGAGGCGGGCGACGGCGCCTCCAGCAATGCGGTGCGGGGATACCGCAGGCTGGCCACGAACATGAGGGCGAGGCAGGCCAGGGCAGGCAGCAGCAGGGTGGCGAAGGCGTCCCGGTAGTCGCCGCCCAGGTAGAGCACCAGCGAGACCAGGAGCGGCCCCGACACGGCCCCTATCTGGTCCAGGGCCTCGTGCAGGCCGAAGGCCCAGCCGAAGCCCACCCGGCTGGCAGCGTGGGAAAGCATCAGGTCGCGGGCGGGGGCGCGGACGCCCCTTCCGGCCCTTTCGGCCACCACCAGCGCGGCGCCCGCCTGCCAGTGCCCCACCAGGGCCAGGGCGGGCACCGACAGCAGGTTCAGGGCGTACCCCCAGAGGGCGATGGCCCACGGGCGCTGGGTGCGGTCGGAGAGATAGCCTGAGGCCAGCCGAAGCACGTGGCCCACCATTTCCCCCAGGCCCGAGAGGACGGAGATGGCCACGGCGCTGGCCCCCAGCGCCCCCAGGAAGGGCCCCACCACGCTGCGCCCACCCTCGTAGGTGGCGTCGGCCAGCAGGTCGGCAGCCCCCAGCAACAGCACGAACTGGAAGGCGGTGGCGGCTATGGCGGCCCCGGCTGCGGGGGACGAGGGGCCACGGCGAGGGGCCTTATCTGCCAACGTCAGCTTCCCTTACAATGGGGCTATGCGTCTGCCCTCGGCTCTAGTATCCGCCGTCCTGGTGCGCCGCCTCAACCGCTTCGCCGTGGAGGTGGAGCTGGCCGAGGGGAGGTGCCAGGCCCACCTGGCCAACTCGGGCCGCCTGCAGGAGCTGATGGTGCCCGGGGCGCCAGTGCTGCTGGTGCCCAGGGACGGCCCGGGCCGCAAGACAGCCTACGACCTGGCCCTGGTCTGCATCGATGGTGTGTGGGTCTCGGCCGATGCCCGCCTGCCCAATGCCCTGCTGCGCGAGGCCCTGGCCCAGGGCAGGCTGGTGGCCTTCGCCGGCTGTCGCGTGGCCCGCAGCGAGGTCCTGTACCGGGGCGTCCGCATCGACCTGTTGCTGGAGTGCCCCTCCGGCCCTGTGCTGGTGGAGGCCAAGTCGGTGACCCTGGTGGAGGATGGAGTGGGCCTCTTCCCGGACGCCCCCACCGAGCGGGGGAGGCGGCACGTGGAGGCCCTGGCCCAGGCGGTGGCCGAGGGGCTGGGGGCAGCGGTGGTCTTCGTCGTCCAGAGGCAGGACGCCTGCGCCTTCGCCCCTCATCGCCAGGCGGACCCTCGCTTCGCCAGTGCGCTGACGGCCGCGGCCCAGGCCGGCGTGCGGGTGCTGGCCTACCGCTGTCGGGTGGACCCCAGCCAGGTGAGCATCGACTCCCCCATCGTCGTCCGACTGTGAGGGCAAGAGGTGAAGGTCCATGCTGGACTGGCTCAGGAGGTTGCTGGAGCCGCAGCCTGAGGAGCCAGGGGCATTGCCTGAGGTGACCCTGCAGCCCGTCGGGGTAGTCCGCAACCGCGTGTCGCGGCCCATGGCCGAGGGGTGGGAGGCGGTGGAGTCGCGCATCGTGCTCCGACCCGAACTGGCACCGGCCCTGTTGGGGCTGGACCTCTACTCCCATATCTATGTCCTCTTCTGGCTGCACCTGATCCCCGACGAGTTGCGCGGCTCCCGTCTCCAGCTCCATCCCCGTGACCGAGAGGACCTGCCCCTGCAGGGCCTCTTCGCCACCCGGAGCCAGCTCCGCCCCAACCCGCTGGGCCTGTCGGTGGTGCGCCTCCTTTCGGTGCGGGACAACGTGCTGCGGGTGGTGGGACTGGACGCCATCGACGGGACGCCGGTGTTGGACCTGAAGCCCTACATCCCCTACTACGACGCCGTCCCCAACGCCTCCGTGCCCGGCTGGGTGGGCTCGCTCCGCCGCTAGAGGTGGAACAGGACGTGGATGACGTCCCCGTCCTGCACGCGGTAGCCCTTGCCCTCGCTGCGGAGCAGGCCCCTGGCCCTGGCCTCGGCCAGGGAGCCGGCGGCCAGGAGGGCCTCCCAGCCGATGACCTCAGCACGGATGAAGCCCCGGGCCATATCGGTGTGGATCCTGGCGGCGGCCTCCAGGGCAGTGGCTCCCGCGGGCAGGAGCCAGGCGCGGCACTCCTCCCCCACCACCGTGTAGAAGGTGACCAGGCCGGCAGCGGCCAGCAGGCGGCGGTAGAGGGCGGGCAGGGGGTCCTCGGGAAGGCCCAGCTCCCGACGGAAGGCCTCGGCCTCCTCGGGAGGTAGCTCCCTCAGGTCGGCCTCGGCACGAGCGCAGAGGGCGAAGAAGGCGGTGTGCCGTCCCCCGTAGCGGGCCTCTAGCCCCTGGGCTATGGCCTCGGCCTCGAGGGCCTGCCCCTCGTCCAGATTGACCACGGCCAGCAGGGGCTTGAGAGTGAGGAGGCCGTAGGGGGAGAGGGCTTTGGCCTCCTCGGGCGTCAGCTCCTCCTCGCGCAGGGGTCGTTCTGCCTCCAGCGCCTGGCGGGCGCGTGCCAGGACTGCGGCCTCTCGCTGGGCGGCCTCTCGTTCGGACGGGGGGCCGGTGGAGGCAACCTTCTGCAGCCTCTCCAGCCTCCGCTCGAGGATGGCCAGGTCGTGGTAGCACAGCTCCAGCGACAGGGTACGGTAGTCGTCCTCGGGGTCCACGCGGCCCAGGGGATGGGGCACGTCTTCGCGCTGGAAGGACCTCAGCACCAGCAACAGGGCATCGGCCCGGGCCAGGGCGGTGGCCGCCTCGCCCCCTACGGCCCGTCCCTGGAGGTTCCAGGGGGGCAGATCGTGGAAGGTGACGTTGGGGTAGGTGACCTTTTTGGGGCGGAGGAGGGACGCCAGGGCGTCCAGACGGGGGTCGGGCAGGTGGACGGTGGCCACATGCTCCTGGCGGCCCTGGGCGACGGCCCTGGGACCGGCCAGGACGCGCAGCAGGGTGCTTTTGCCCGCCTTCTCCAGGCCGACGATGGCCACTTCCATGCTGCGTCCATTATCCCACCCCCAAGGGGTGAGCGGACGGCGCATGCCCGACCAGGCTGGGACGGAAAAGGGGGTAGCGCTCGATGCCGAAAAACGGACGGGGCAGGCCGCCGCCGCCTGCCCCGTCCGGGCCCAATGGGGAGGGAGGGTTGGACCCGACCGATGGGACTTCCTGCCTCCCCTCGCTGTTACGCGTCAAGTGGAGAGCTGGCCTTGGCCGGTGGGACACATCTCCAGGACCGGACAGCCCAGGCAGCGTGGCCGGGCGCGGCACCTCTCCTTGCTATGTCGGACTATCAGGGCGTGGAACTCGTTGTACAGGGCGGCATCCCGGGGCAGGCGGGCCACGAAGAAGGCCTGCCAGTCATGGTAGCGGTCGCTGGGGGGCCCCATTCCTAATCGGCGAAAGAGGCGCACCGTGTAGGCGTCCACCACGAAGTAGGGCCGCCCGGCGGCGTACAGGAGGATGGAATCGGCCGTTTCGGGGCCGATCCCGTAGGTATCCAGCAGCACCTTCCTCAGCTCCTCCGGGTCGTGGCCCAGCATGGCCGTCACATCGCCGCCGAAGCCCTCCACGATGAGGCGGCAAAGGGCCTTCAGCTTGCGGGCCTTGGCGTTGAAGTAGCCAGCCGGCCGCACCAGGGCCGCCAGCTCTTCCTGGGGCAGGGCCAGAATGGCCTGCGGGGAGAGGGCGCCCGCGGCCCGCAGCCGCTCGATGGCCCGCTCCACGTTGCTCCAGGCCGCCGCCTGGGTGAGGATGGCGCCCACCATCACCTCGAAGGGCGACTGGGCGGGCCACCACCCCTGGGGACCGTAGGCATCGTAGAGCCTTCGGTAGAGGTCCAAGAGCCTCTCGGCCTCGGAGCCCTGGGGCATGCCGCGGTCGCGGTTGGTCGCCGTGGACTCTTCCATGGCCTGTTTCGAAGGCAACGGCTACGAGGGTGCGAAGAGGGATAGGGCCAGCAGGGGTATCAGCCACAGGCCGGAAAGGGCAGCGAAGGCCAGGGGCACCCGCTCAGCCAGGGCCTCGGCCAGCTCCGGCGTGGGGCCACCCTCTTTCACCGCCTGCAGCACCGCCAGTCGCACCCTCCGTAGCCCCAGGTTGATGAGGGGCAGGAAAACCAGCAGCAGGACCAGGTACAGCAGGCCCAGGGCCAGCAGCCACCCGGTGGTGAACAGGTCGTAGCCGCGCTCGCTCCAGTAGAAGACACCGGTGGCGCCGGTGAGGATGGCCCCCGGCAAGAGGAGCACGCCCTGATAGTGGTGGGCCTCTTCCACTGCCAGGTGTTGCACCTCCAGCGCATCGACGCTATAGGCCCGCAGGAGGGGCAGCGACACGGCCACAATGCCAGCTACCAGCCAGAAGGCCGACAGCAAGTGCAGGAAGAGGAGGACGTCCGAGAGCACCGGCCCGACTCAGGGTAACAGGGGCGTGGTGGCGGTGGACAGGGCCGCCCGCTGGCGCCGGCGCTCCAGGGCGGCCCCTATCAGCCCCAGGAAGAGGGGATGGGGACGTCCGGGCCTGGAGCGGAACTCGGGATGGAACTGGGATCCCACCATGAAGGGGTGTCCCTGCACCTCGCAAACCTCCACCAGCTCGCCGTCGGGGGAGGTGCCGGAGCAGATCAGCCCCGCCCTCTCCAGCTGGTCGCGATAGCGGTTGTTGAACTCGTAACGGTGGCGGTGACGCTCCATGACCAGGTCGGTTCCGTAGACCTGGCGGGCCACGGTGCCGGGCCGTAGCTGGCAGGGGTAGCTGCCCAGGCGCATGGTGCCCCCCTTCTCCGTGACCCCCAACTGCTCCTCCATGAGGCAGATGACGGGGTAGGGCGTCTCGGGGTCGAACTCGGTGGAGTGGGCCCCCTCCCAGCCCAGGACGTGGCGGGCATACTCCATCACCATCACCTGCATGCCCAGGCAGAGGCCCAGGTAGGGGACTCCTCGCTGGCGAGCGTGGCGGGCGGCAGCGATCTTCCCTTCCACCCCGCGCTCGCCGAAGCCTCCGGGCACCACGATGCCGTCCACCCCCTCCAGCAGGGAATCGGGGCTGTGGTGTTCCAGGTCCTGGGAGTGGACCCAGCGCAGGCGGACGGCCACGTGGTGGGCCACGCCGGCATGGATGAGGGCCTCCTTGACCGAGAGGTAGGCGTCGGGCAGCTCCACATACTTGCCCACCACCGCCACCTCCACCTCGCCCTGGGGCTGCTTGAGGCGCTCCACCCACTCCTGCCAGTCCCTGAGGTCGCGCTGGGCCTGGGGCAGCCCCAGCCGCTCGCCGATGTAGTCGCCCAGGCCCGCCTCCTCCAGCACCAGGGGCACCTCGTAGATGGTGGGCATGGTCAGGAGAGGCACCACCGCCCGACGGGGCACGTCGCAGAACAGGGAGATCTTCTCCCGCAGGTCCTCGCCTACGGGCAGATCACTGCGGCAGACGATTACGTCAGGCTGGATGCCCAGGCTGCGCAGCTCGCGCACGCTGTGCTGGGTGGGCTTGGTCTTCAGCTCGCCGGTGGTGGACAGGTAGGGCAGCAGGGTGACGTGGATGGAGAGGGTGTCGTCCCGGCCCTCCTCGTTCCGCATCTGGCGGATGGCCTCCAGGAAGGGCTGGCCCTCGATGTCGCCCACGGTGCCTCCCACCTCCACCACCACGATCTGGGCGCCGGCCGCCCGCCCCACGGCCCGGATGCGCTCCTTGATCTCGTTGGTGACGTGGGGCACGGCCTGGATGGTGCGCCCCAGGTAGTCGCCCCGCCGCTCCCTGGCGATGACCGCCTGGTAGATCTGGCCGGCAGTGACGGAGGAGAGGCCCGTCAGGTCCTGGTCGAGGAAGCGCTCATAGTGGCCCAGGTCCAGGTCCGTCTCGGCGCCGTCAGCGGTGACGAACACCTCGCCGTGCTGGTAGGGGGACATGGTGCCGGGGTCCACGTTCAGGTAGGGGTCCAGCTTCTGGATGACGACGGAGAAGCCGCGGGACTTGAGGAGGCGACCGATGGCGGCGGTGGTGATGCCCTTGCCCACGGAGCTGACCACGCCGCCGGTAACGAATATGTACTTGGTGCCCATAAACTATAAGCCCCTCGTTGGGGGCTCCCGCCCTCGTCCATGGTAGGCGCCCCTTCCCGCCGGTGTCAAGGGGACGATATGGAAAGGGAGAGATACGTTTGAACAATATCCGCCCCCTTGCCCCCGACCGCCATCTGCCCTACACAGAAGGGGGATGCCCAGGGCCATCATCGACGTGCCCCTGGACGACATAGCGCCCCGCCGCGTCAGCCGTGCCAAGGTGGAGGAGTTCGTTCGGCTGATGCAGGAGGGGCGCATCTTCCCGCCGGTGAAGCTGTCGCGCCTTCCCGAGGGCTCCCCATACAGGTGGCGCATCTCCGATGGCGGGCACCGGGTGGCGGCCGCCCGAGCCTTGGGGCGGCGCACCATCAAGGCCAAGGTCTGGCTGACGGACGAGGAGCTGGAGGCCATTATGGCTCATGGGCAGCGGCCGCCGTGAGAGCCCGTATTGTATGATTGGAGGCGAGGGTATCCTCCCGGTCGCGTCCTGCTCAGCCAGCCCCGGCAGACGGCGCCGGGTCACAGGAGGTGAAGCCATGACCGAGCAGCAGCAGCAACAGCAGCCAGAGCGTCGCAAGGGAGGCCTGGGCCGACTGATGGCGGTGCTGGCCGCTTTGGGGGCCGCCGTGGCTGCCCTGGCCTTCTGGCGGCGGCGCCGCACCGCTGGCAGCTAGCCCTCGTCCTCCGTCCGGCATCATGGAGATCGTCTGGCTGGGACATTCCTGCTTCCGGCTGCGGGGACGTCAGACCACCGTCGTCACAGACCCCTGCCCGCCCAGCACCGGCTATCACCTGGGTCGGCCGACGGCCCAGATCGTCACCGTCAGCCACCGGCACGAAGACCACAGCTACGTGCAGGGGGTGGCGGGCAACCCCAAGGTCCTGGATGCTCCGGGGGAATACGACATCGGCGGCACCTTCGTAACGGCCGTCCCCACCTATCACGACGGGCGCAAGGGGGCGGTCCGCGGCCCCAACCTGGTCTTCGTGCTGGAGATGGATGGCCTGACCATCTGCCACCTGGGCGACCTGGGCCACCTGCCCACGCCGGAGCAGGTGGAGCTGCTGAGCGGGGTGGACGTCCTCTTCGTCCCCGTGGGGGGCCACACCACCCTGGACGGCGCCCAGGCGGCCGAGGTGGTGAGCCTCCTGGAGCCAAAGGTGGTCATCCCCATGCACTACCGCACTCCGGCCTGCCGCCTCTCCCTGGACCCCCTGGACCGCTTCCTGAAGGAGCTGGACGTGGACGCGGTGGAGCCCCAGAAGCGGCTCTCCCTCACGGCCGGCTCTCTGCCCGAGACCACCGAGGTGGTGGTGCTGGACTACGAGCGCTGACGCTCAGGGCAGATAGTTCAGCGGGTTGACGGGGACGCCTCCCACCCGCACCTCGAAGTGCAGGTGGGGGCCGGTGCACCAGCCTGTGCAGCCCACCGCGCCTATGGCCTCGCCCTGGTCCACCTGCTGGCCCATGCGGACGTAGATCTGGGACAGGTGGGCGTAGAGGGTCTCCTTGCCGTCCGGGTGGCGAATGATAACGGTGTTGCCGTATCCGTAGTAGCCGTAAGCCACCAGCACCACCGTACCGCCAGCGGCGGCACCGACGGGCGTGCCCGCTCGGGTGGCGATGTCGATGCCCTTGTGGGAGCCGCCGAAGTACTGGGTTATGCTGCCCGACACGGGCCAGATGAAGCCGGTGGCGCTGGCGCTCCGCGGAGGCGGAGGCGGGGGCGGCGCCGGCGCAGGGGCCTGGGCCGGCTGCGACTGCGCCCTGGGTGGCGGCGGGGGCGGAGGTGGCGGCGGTGGAGGTGGTGGCGGCTTAGCGCCCGGCAGCAGCAGCAACGTCCCCTCGCGCAGCTGGTCGGGCGAGGCGATGCCGTTGTCCTCGTAATTGATGATGGCCTCCACCGTTATGCCGTAGAACTGGGCGATGCCGGCCAGGGTGTCCCCCAGCTTCACCCGGTAGAGGATGCCCGGCGCCGCCGGGATCACCAGTGTCTGGCCCACCGACAGCTCGTCGGGGTGCTCCCCCACCTCAGGGTTGTTCCAGATGATGTAATTGGGGTCGATGCCCAGGCGCGCGGCTATGCCGTAAATGGTGTCCCCCGGCTGGATGACGTAGGTGCTGAAGAGGGACTTCGGCTCCCGCCGGGGCGGCGGCGTCGGCTGTGGGGTGGGGGTGGGCGTCGGCGAGGGAGTGGCCTCCTGGGCCGGCGGCGGTGGCGCGCCTGCGTCCTGAGGGCTGGCTACCGACAGGACGCGCGATTCGCTGGTGCGGACGATGAGGGGCGCCTTGAGATAGACAGGCTCCTGTCGGGTGACAGCCTCGGGGGAGGCGACGGTGGCAGCGACAGGGGCCTGGTATCCGTTGCTCTGCAGGCGGGTACTGCCTAGCCCGATGACGCCGCCGACGAGGGCCGCCCCCAGCACCAGCAGGTGCACGGGGAAGCGGTGGCCGAATCGGTGCCCCCGCCTTTGGCGTCTGTTCTCCGGTTGCCGCCCGCCCTCGGCGCGGCCTCCGGCCGATGAGTCCGGTGTCGGAATGGCGTGCCTCCGTTATAGAGGCCCCAGCGCCATCGGCACCGCCACCTCACCGCATCTACCCCCAGTTGCGCCGGTAGGCCCGGTCTCGGTCTACAAAAAACCGCGGCCCATTATGGCCGCGGTGGCGGCGCTTGTCAAGCCCTTCACAAATAACCTGTCGCCTCAGGCCACCAGCTCTATCTGGCTCAGCAACTGCTCGTTGCTCTTGGTGCGCCGCAGCTGCTCCAGCACCCGCTCGGTGACGCGGATGGAGGCGTCCTGGGCGTAGGGCGCCTCCGCCTGGAAGTCCTCGGCCATGCGGGCCAGGGCACGGCGGAAGAGGGTCAGCCGCTGGTATGTCTTCTCGTCCAGCATCAGCTCCTCCCGGCGGGTGCCGCTCTTGAAGATGTCCACCGCCGGGAAGATGCGCTTCTCGGCCAGGCGGCGGTCCAGCCACAGCTCCCAGTTGCCGGTGCCCTTGAACTCCTCGAAGATGACCTCGTCCATGCGGGAGCCGGTGTCGATGAGGCAGGTGGCGATGATGGTCAGGGAGCCGCCCTCCTCGGTGTTGCGGGCGGTGCCGAACAGCTTCTTCGGCGGGTGCAGGGCCACCGGGTCGATGCCGCCCGAGAGGGTGCGGCCGCTGGGCGGCAGCGACAGGTTGTAGGCCCGCGTCAGGCGGGTGATGCCGTCCAGCAGGATCATGACGTGGCGGCCCATCTCCACCAGCCGCTTGGCCCGCTCCACCGCCAGCTCGGCCACCCGCGTCTGTACCTCCTCCGGGTCGTCGAAGGTGGCTGCCACCACCTCGGCCCCGTCTCCCTCCACCGACTTGCGCCAGTCGGTCACCTCCTCGGGCCGTTCGCCGATGAGGAGCACCATCACCTGGATATCGTCGTGGCCGTTGAGGACGGCGCGGGCGATGGACTTGAGGAGCATGGTCTTGCCGCCCTTGGGCGGCGAGACCACCAGCCCCCGCTGGCCGCGCCCTACCGGCGCCACCAGGTCGATGAGGCGACAGGTGGGGTTGGGGTCGCCGCGCTCCAGCTGCAGGAAGCGGTCGGGGAAGGTGGGCGTGAGCTGTTCGAAGGCGGGGCGCCCCTTGGCCACCTCCGGGTCCATGCCGTTGGTGGCCTCCACCCGCAGCAGGCCGTAATACTTCTCCGACTCCTTGGGCGGGCGTACCTGCCCCATGACGTAGTCGCCCGTGCGCAGGCCGAAGCGCCTGATCTGCGACTGGGACACGTAGACGTCGCTGGGGCTGGGCTTGTAGCCGTTGGTGCGCAGGAAGCCGTAGCCATCGGAGGTGATCTCCAGGATGCCGCCAGCGAAGTAGTTCCCCTCTCGCTGGGCCCGGGCCTGCAGTATGCGCAGGATCAGGTCTTGCTTGCGCAGGCCCGAGATGCCGCTGAGGCCCAGGCCGCGGGCCTCCTCCAGAAGCTCCTCGCGGGTCTTGCTCTCCAGCTCGGCTATGCTCATGGTGACCTCGCTCTGCTGCGCTGCTCGGGATGGTGCCGCTCGGGGAAGAGGGGCTCGTCGCCCGGAGGCATCCTTAGTATAGCAGGGCCAGGGCCAGCAGCCAACCCGCCCCGACACCACCAGGTGTGACGCAGCAGGGGGCCGGAACGCTGCCGGCGGCAGCCGTCCTTGACGCCGCCCCGCCGGCGGTGCTAAAGTCATATTCGGGTTAGCACTCTCGGCAGGAGAGTGCTAAAACGGGAGGGAGCGAGAGGGCGATGCTGACGGAGCGGCGGGCCGCCATCCTGCGCTCCATCGTCGACGAATACGTGGACTCGGCCCAGCCGGTGGCCTCCCGCGTGGTGGCCCTCAAGTACCTGGGCCACGTCTCCCCGGCCACCATCCGCAACGAGATGGTGCGGCTGGAGGAGGAGGGCTACATATCCCAGCCCCACACCTCCGCCGGGCGTGTCCCCTCCGACAAGGGCTACCGCTACTACGTGGAGCGGCTGATGCGGGAGGAGGCCCCTTCCCGGGAGATGGGCCTCATGGTCCGCCACCAGTTCCACCAGGTGGAAGAGCGGCTGGAGGACTGGGCGCGGCTGGCGGCGGTGGTGCTGGCCGCCCACGTCCAGGCCCTGGCGGTGGTCACCGCCCCCCGCAATCGCCCCGCACGCCTGCGCTGGCTGGAACTGGTGAAGCTCCAGGAGCTGCTGGCCCTGCTGGTGGTGGTGCTACAGCAGGCCCAGGTTCGTCAGCAGCTGCTGCCCCTCCCCGAGCCTGTGGAGCAGGACGACCTGTCCGTCCTCAGCCGTAGCCTGAGCGAGCGCTTCGCCGGGCAGGATGCTCAGGACGTGCGTTCGCGCCTCGAGGGCCTGTCGCCCCTGGAGCGGACGGTGATGGAGGCGGTGGCGGCCATCCTGGAGGCCGAGGACCGCTCCAGCCACGAGCCTGCCGCCATCGAGGGGCTGAGGGAGGCCATCAGCCAGCCCGAGTTCCAGGAGCGGGAGCGGGTTCTGGAGCTGCTGGGCTTCCTGGAGGGGAGCGGCCTGGGCCGTCTGTTGCCTTTCCCGGCGCCGCCGCGGGGACAGGTGCAAGTCATCATCGGCAGCGAGCACCCCGAGTCCTCCCTGCGCCACTACAGCGTGGTGGCGGCCGCCTACGGCCATCCCTCGGCTACGGGCACTGTGGCCCTGGTGGGGCCCACCCGCCTGCGCTACGGTCGGGCCGTGGGCATGGTCCGCTTCGTGGCCTCCCTCCTGGACGAGCTCATCTCTGCCAGTTTCGGGGGGTAGAGAGCCTTGGCCGAGGAGCAGAAGGTCTTCCAGGAGCAGCAGCCCTCCCAGGGCGCTCAGGCGCCCAGGGACGAAGTGGACGACCTGCGCTCCCAGCTGGACGCCGCCCGTAGCGAGGCCCAGCGCTACCTGGACAACTGGCGGCGGGCCGAGGCCGACTTCGCCAACTACAAGAAGAGGGTGGAGCAGGAGAGGGAGGAGACGCGTCGCTTCGCTAACGCCTCCCTCATCATCAACATCCTGCCGGTGCTGGACGACCTGGAGCGGGCCCTGCAGAGCCTGGATGCCCGCCTGGCCGGCCTCACCTGGTTCGACGGCATCCGCCTCATCTACCGCAAGCTCCAGGCCGTCCTGGAGGCGGCCGGCGTGAGGGAGATCCCGGCCGAGGGCCAGCCCTTCGACCCCCGCTATCACGAGGCCATCCACTATGCCGAGGGCGAGGAGGGCAAGGTGCTGGCGGTGGTGCAGAAGGGCTACACCCTGCACGACCGCGTCCTGCGCCCGGCCCTGGTCATCGTGGGCAAGCGCCTGGCCGAAAGCAGCGGAGGGCAGCAGGGCAGCCCTCAGCCACAGGAGGGGTCCCAGTCATGAACAGCGTTGACAGCGAGACCCAGTGGGGGTGGGAAGCATGGGCCGCGCCATAGGAATCGATTTGGGCACCACCAACTCCTGCATGGCCGTCATGGAGGGCGGCGAGCCCAAGGTGATCCCCAACGCTGAGGGCGAGCGCATCACGCCCTCGGTGGTGGCCGTCTCGAGCAGCGGCGAGCGGCTGGTGGGGCGCCCCGCCAAGCGGCAGGCCATCGTCAACCCCGAGAACACCATCTTTTCCATCAAGCGCCTCATGGGCCGCAAGTTCAACGACCCCGAGGTGCAGCGGGCCCTCAAGTACCTGCCCTATCGGGTGGACGCCGCCCCCAACGGCGACGCCCGCGTCTGGATGGGCGACCGCTCCTACTCGCCGCCCGAGATCTCGGCCATGATCCTGCAGAAGCTGAAGATGGACGCCGAGGCCTACCTGGGCGAGCCGGTTACGGAGGCGGTCATCACCGTGCCCGCCTACTTCGACGACGCCCAGCGCCAGGCCACCAAGGCGGCAGGGGAGATCGCCGGCCTCAACGTCCTGCGCATCATCAACGAGCCCACCGCGGCTGCCCTGGCCTACGGCCTGGACAAGGAAGGCGAGAAGATCGTGGCCGTCTATGACCTGGGGGGCGGGACCTTCGACATCTCCATCCTGGAGATCGGCGAGGGGACGTTCCACGTCCGCGCCACCGCCGGCGACACCTTCCTCGGTGGAGACGACTTCGACAACCGCATCATCAACTGGCTGGTGGAGGAGTTCCTGAACGAGACGGGCATCGACCTGCGCCAGGACCGGGTGGCCATGCAGCGCCTCAAGGAGGCGGCGGAGAAGGCCAAGATCGAGCTCTCGACCCTGATGCAGACGGAGATCAACCTGCCCTTCATCGCCGCCGACGCCTCCGGACCCAAGCACCTGGTGCGCACCCTCACCCGCGCCAAGCTGGAGCAGATGGTGATGGACCTGGTGGAGCGCACCCTGGACCCCTGCCGGGAGGCGCTGCAGGCCGCGGGCCTGCGCCCCGACCAGGTGAACGAGGTCATCCTGGTGGGCGGCCAGACCCGCATGCCGCTGGTCATCGAGACGGTGCGCAAGTTCTTCGGCCGCGAGCCTCACCGGGGCGTCAATCCCGACGAGGTGGTGGCGGTGGGCGCGGCCATCCAGGCTGGCGTCCTCAAGGGAGAGGTGCGGGAGGTCCTGCTGCTGGACGTGACGCCCCTGGACCTGGGCATCGAGACCCTGGGGGGCATCATGACGGTCATCATCCCCCGCAACACCACCATCCCCACCAGCAAGTCCCAGGTCTTCACCACCGCCGCCGACAACCAGACCAGCGTGGAGATCCACGTCCTGCAGGGCAACCGCCCCCTGGCCAAGGACAACAAGTCCCTGGCCCGCTTCATCCTGGACGGCATCCTGCCAGCGCCTCGCGGCGTGCCCCAGATCGAGGTCAGCTTCGACATCGATGCCAACGGCATCCTGCATGTCTCGGCTCGGGACAAGGCGACGGGGCGCGAGCAGAAGGTCATCGTCCAGCCCAGCACCGGCCTCAGCAAGGAAGAGATCGAGCGCATGAAGCGGGAGGCGGAGCTCTACGCCGAGGAGGACCGCCGCCGCAAGGAGGAGATCGAGCTCCGCAACCAGGCCGACAACCTGGCCTACACCGCCGAGAAGACCCTGCGGGAGGTGGGCGACAAGATACCCGCCCACCTGCGGAGCGAGATCGAGGACCGTGTCCGTCGGGTGCGGGAGGCCCTGGCCGGGCAGGACGTCACCGCCGTGCGTCGGGCCATGGACGACCTCTCCTACACGCTGCAACAGGCAGGGGCGGCCGTTTACGGCGCCCAGGCCGGCGCCGGCGCCCCGCCCTCCGGCGAGGGCCGCAGCGGCCCCGACGAGGGCACCGTGGAAGGCGAATACCGCGAGCTGTAGGCCGGCCTGTCACCGCCCATGGCAGGGGGCGGGGCTGCCGGGTCCCGCCCCCTGCGCCCTTCAGCGACCGGTCCTGTATCTAGGTGTCTCGGTGAGCCTCGGGTGCTATGATGTCCATTTGAGGAAGGAGAGCGGACGATGGCTACGGCAGGTGCTGTGGGCCTGCCCAAGCTCTGGTGGCAGGCCATCTATACGGTCCCCCAGGTAGACCTGACGCGGGCCGACCCCGTCACCCGCTGGCTGGTGCTGTCGCGGGCGGCGGTGGTGGCCATGACCGTTACCTCGGCGGCCCTCGGCGGTCTGCTGGCGGCCCTCGACGGCGTCTTCGATGGCCCCCGCTTCGTCCTGGCGCTGGTGGGGCTGGTGCTGGCCCACCTGGGATCCAACCTGGCCAACGACCTGGGCGATTACCTGCGAGGGATCGACGCCCCCGATTCGCCGAGGGCCCTGTACGGCCCCCACGGGCTGGCCCACGGCGCTGCCTCCCTGCGGGGCTTCTTCCTGGCCACGGCCCTCGTCCTCGCCGGGGCCACCGCCATCGGAGTCTGGCTGGTGCTGCTGGCCGGCCCCTGGGTGCTGGCCTTCGCCCTGGGCGGGGCCTTCGTGCTGCTGTTCTACTCGGGCCTCCCCTGGTCACTGAAATACATAGGCCTGGGGGAGCCGTCGGTGCTGCTGGTGTGGGGGCCGCTGATGGTGGGGGGCACGTACTACGTGATGGCCGAGTCGGTGCCTGCCCACGTCTGGGTCGCCTCCCTGCCCTACGGGCTGGCGGTGACGGCGGTGCTCATGGGCAAGCACATCGACAAGCTGGAGTTCGACTCGGCCCGTGGCGTCTGGACGATGCCGCGGCTGCTAGGGGAGGCGCGAGCGCGGCGGTTCACCCAGGGCCTCATCGTGGCTGCCTACCTGGCCACGGTGGCGGTGGCCATCTGGCAGGTACTGCCAGGACTGCTGCTGGTGGCCCTCGGCCTCCCGGTGGCCCGGCGGGTGCTGGCCGTCTTCGGTCGCCCCAAGCCGCTCCAGCCGAGGAGGCCCGTGCCGGGCTGGCCCCTGTGGTTCGTCAATTTCGCCTTCTACCACACTCGGCAGTTCGGGGCCTTCCTGGTGCTGGGGCTGGCGCTGCAGCTGGCGGTGGAGCGTCTGCTGGACGCCGTCTAGCCTGAACGAAGGCGGGGGAGGTCAGTCCTCCCCCGCCTGCAGTCCCCGCTGCGGGAGCTAGTCCTGCTTGACGGCCTCGATCTCCAGGTTGATGCGCACGGTGTCGGCCACCACCACGCCGCCAGCCTCCAGAACGGCGTTCCACCTGACGCCGAAGTCGTGGCGGTTGATGCTGGTGTGGGCGCTGAAGCCGATGCGCTCCTTGCCCCAGGGGTCCCTGGTGCGGCCCAGATACTCCACTTCCAGGGCCACCTCCCTGGTCACATCGCGGATGGTCAGGTCGCCGATGACGCGGGCGCGGTCCTGGCCCAGCATCTCCACCCGCTTGCTGCGGAAGGTGATGTGGGGGAACTTCTCGACGTTCAGGAAGTCGTCGGAGCGCAGGTGGGCGTCGCGCTGCTCGTCGTTGGTGTCGATGCTGGCGGCGTCGATGACGGCCTCCACCGAGGAGTTCTCGGGGTTGGCCTCGTCCAGGCGGATGGTGCCGCGGAAGGAGCGGAAGCGCCCCTTGACGGTGGCCACCATCATGTGACGCACCGAGAACTCCACCAGCGAGTGGCTGGGATCGATGGTCCAGGTGCTGACGGCAGCAGGGGCAGGTGCGGCGGTCATGCCCGTTCCCTCCTTTTTCTCCTGTGTTGGTGCCTTCACCCGTAAGCCTAGGGCACAGCGCTTATCTTTGTCAAGCTGCTAGTCAAAGAATAGTAATATCGGGCCGGCGACTCCGCCCGGCCTGCCCGGATAGCTGAGGGGTGTCTGCGGCGGGGGCAGGCCCTGGCAGGGCCTCTGCGCCCCTGGGGGCGTGAGTAGTGCGCGGGGCGGATGGCTGTTCACCTTGACGTAGGAGTTAGGCCGCTATACGCTCTGTATAGTCAAGGGGCGGAGCATGGCGGAGATCAAGGAGTTCCTGCAGATCGGCGAGGCGGCCGAGAAGGCGGGCGTCAGCCAGCGGACCCTGCGCTTTTACGAGGAGAAAGGCCTGTTGCGTCCCCCGGCCCGCATGGAAGGGGGCTTCCGCCTCTATACAGAGGAGGACGTCCGTCGCGTCAAGCAGATCAAGAAGCTGCAGCAGCTCCTGGGCGTCAGCCTGGCCGAGATCAAGGAGATGGTAGAGGCCCAAGACACCTTGAGGGAGATCCGCGCCCGCTTCCGGCCCGATGCCCCTCCGGCCGAGAAGCTGGAGCAGCTGCAGCGGGCCACCGAGGTGGTCCAGCGCCAGTACGAGATCGTGCGTCACAAGGTGGACCAGCTGCTGGAGATGAAGTCCCAGCTGGAGGAGTGGCTCAGGACTTTCGAGCGGTGGCGCCGTTCCCTGGAGCAGGAGGCGGCCCGAGAGGGCCAGCAGGGCTGAGGCCCCTCACTCCTCCCACAGGGCAGCCATCACTTCCACCCCCACCCGCACGTTGAACTCGCCGGCCAGCTCTGGCTCCTCCTGCGCCTCCAGCGGCGGCTGGGGCCTTCCCTGAGGCGGCCTGGCGCGGGGCCACCTGGTCTGACGCCTGGGTTTCCCGTCCACGGTCCTCCCCCTCATTCGTAGACGGCCAGCACTACAGCGTCCCGCGGGTTGGCCTCGTCGAAGAAGAGCACCACGCAGCCCCGTCCCACCGTCACCTGGGCGGCAGGGATGTTCCTGGCCACCGGCACCCCCTCCAGCCAGACGGCCAGGGAGCCGGCCAGCTGGACCGTGGCCCGGTAGCTGGCGCTGTCGAAACCCCTGACCACCCCCTTGACCAGCTCCATCTCGACCCCCGTATCTAGGGCGCCCCCAGGCCCAGGCGCTGGCGGTAGAGGCCGCGGCGGGCGTCGTAGCTGGTGCGGATGGACAGCACCCGTCGCCTGGCCGCGGTCAGGCCCAGGGACGGCTCCGTCACCGTGACCACGTCGTACAGCTCCTGGGCGCAGTTGGTGGGCACCGTCACCTCCTCGCTGACCAGCGAGAGCCGCAGGCGGCGGGCCTCCCACAAAGCGCGGTCGGCTGCCTGGGCGGCGCTGGCCACGTTCAGGTCGTGCACCTGGAGCAGGCGTTCGCCCGAGCGGTCTACGTCCTCCCACAGGAAGGCCTCGGCGAAGGCCCCCTGCCCGTAGACCTGGACCCGGTTGGCGACGGGCGGGGAACGCCGTGCCACCGCCGCCAGGACGGGATGGTCGTTGCCGTAGGTGTAGACGGGGGTCTCCGTGTCCAGAGGGTGCTTGAGGAGGGCGTAGTTCTGGGAGAGAAGCACCACGTCGGGCACCATGGCCAGCAGCCGCCGCACCGCCTCCAGACCCGACTGGCCCGGCTGGACAGTAAAGGCGGGACGCAGGTCCACGGCGGCCTGGGAGTAGCTGACGGTGGTGAACGGTATCCCCGCCCGCGCCCACAGGAACGAGAGGATGGCGAAGACGTTGCGCTCCCCCGCCGCCCAGGCGAACTGGCGCCGTGCCCGCCAGGCCCCCAGCAGGCCCCAGGCGCTGACGGCCTCCAGCGTCGCCGTGCGGCGGCCGCCCTCGCTGCGCACCTCCACCGCCGTCAGCCAGTGGCGGGGAGCCGGCGAGGCGAGGGGGCCATCGGCCGTCAGGTAGCCCAGGGAGACGGCCACCTCGGCCCCGGGCTGTAGGGGGCCGTTGGGCCCCGACAGGGCGGCGTCGTCGACCAGTTGGAGACGGAGCCGCCCTCCCCAGGGCACCTCCTCCATCTCAAGCGCCAGGACGCTGCCGCTCACGTCCAGGACGGCGGCCGACAGGTCGGCCCGCCAGACGCCGTCGGTGGACGAAAGCCAGAGGACGCCCGGGGCGGAGGCCATGGCCACCCCGTAACTGCCGGTGATGTCGCTGGGAAGCGGCTCTCTCCACCAGTTGTCGGCGAAGTCGATGTCGGGGGCCAGGTGCGATAGCTGCAGGCGGGCGTAGGGCTGGCTGCCACTGTAGGACTCGACGAAGGCGAGGCGGTAGAGGTCGGGGGCCGAGAGGCAAGGGGCTGCGAAGCTCACCCCGGAGCCGGCATCGGCCCGCTGCACCTCTCGCAGGGGCGACCAGGTGCCGGAGGCCTGTCGGTAGCCGTCGCCGAAGACGACGGTCCAGACACCGGCCCGTCCCGATGCCTCCTCCCCCGTCACCAGCAGGTCATAGTCGCCGCCGTAGTGGCAGGCCAGGCCGCTGATGCTGCCGAGGCTGTGGGGCCAGGCCGAGAGGCTGCCCCAGGAGCCGCCCGTGCGCCTGACGACGGCCACCTGGGAGGGACTGGCGTAGGCCAGAAGGGCCTCGCCCCCTTTGAGGGCCAGGGCCAGGTGCCGGGCGCCGGCCGCCGACGGCAGCACCGCGACGGCGGCTCCGAAGCTGGCCCCGTAGTCCTGGCTTTCGCGCACCGCCACCGAGCCGTCGGCGGCCACATAGGCCAGGAGGACCTGCGACCCCAGGGCCGCCAGGGCTACCGATTGCTGGGCGCTTGTCAGGGGCGTCCACGACGCGAAGGGGGCGCCAGGTCCCGGCGAAGGCACCCGTTGGTAGTAGAGCTGGCCGCCGGCTATGCGCGCCCGCAGCAGGGAGCCGTCGCCGGCCAGGGCGGCTGCATGGGGGCCGGCCGGCTCGCCCCCGCTGTACAGCCGCTGAAAGGCGGCCCTCGCCACGCCAGCCCTCCGTTGCGACAGCGTCACCTCCAGGTACGGGACGGCAGAGAGGGAGCGCTGGGCGTCTGCCAGGGCTGGCGGCAGGAAGCGCACGGCCGCCCCCTCAGCCCCGACGCTCGCTCGCCGGCCGGGCCGGGGTGTAGAGGCGGCGGGAGCGAACGCTGTTGCGGCGCGAGTGGCGCTCGAGCCCCTGCTGGAAGAGGGAGAGCATCTTTTCGCCCCAGGTCAGGTAGCGGCGCCACACGTCCTCGCCGCCCACGTTGATGCGGTTGGCGGCATACCCTGCCCACTCCAGGGCAGCGTAGGCGGCGGCCCCCGTCAGCAGCAGGTCCTCCAGGGCGGCGGGCACAGTGGAGACGGTGGCGTCCAGGGTGTGCAGGCGGGTGTAGTAGACCCGCACCCCTTCTCCGGCTGCCGGCACCCGCTCGCCCAGCAGCGTCAGCCTGTCGCCCCACAGGGAGAAGGGGACGTAGTTGGGCGGGAAGAGGCCTACGGGGTACTCCACCGCCTCCACCTCTACCAGCCCCTCGAGGGAGGCCAGCGACAGGTCGCGACTCGCTCCGGGGGCTGTGAGGATGGCCACCGCCTCCAGGGGGACGGCCAGGGAGAGCTCGCGCGCCGCCCGCTGCAGGTGGCGGTCCAGCTCCGCGTCGCTCCAGCGCTGCCCGTCGGGGTCCTCGTCGCGCAGGTCGCGACGCAGGCGCGCCCGCAACTGGACAATGTCCACCGTCCCCACCCCCTCAGCTCAGGCTGGCATAGACCCGGAGCGACAGAGAGGCGGCCCCGACCCCCGTCACCTTCAGGAAGACGGTAGCCCCCCTCACCTCCGCCTCCAAACTGGGGCAGGGGCTGGCCTGGAGCTGGGCCGGCCCGAAGTAACGGCGGGCGCCGGCGAAGAAGCGTCCGGCCGTGGGGTTCCACACCAGGAGCTGCACCTCCAGCCACTGCAGGCCGCTGCTGCCGGTGGTGTCCAGGTCGAAGCGGGCCATGCGGTAGCCGCTGCAGTCCAGGGCCTGGGCGGGGCCGGCGGGGTCGGCGGCGTCGGGGGCCGAGAGGGGGCCCCGGTGCAGCACCGGGGCCGTCCCCTCGTAGACGGGCCCCTTGGGCACCCCCTGCGCGTCGAGCCTGACGTTGGGCATGGCACACCTCTTCCGGGGCTAAGGCCGCACGCCCACCAGCCTGGCCAGCTTCACCTTGTTGAACAGGGCCACCGCCGCATACCACTTGATGCGGATGCGAGTGGCGTCCTTGCTCTCCAGGCTGCCCACTCGCTCCACCTGCAGGCCGCCGGGGGCCGTCAGCCCCGCCACGCCCCCCTCGCCGAACTGGAGGGCGTAGATGGTGGAGCAGTCGTTGCTGGTGCCCACCGTCTGGTTGTCGGGGATGTAGTCGCTCACGCCGATGGGGATGCCGTCGTAGAACTGGACCATCTGCCCGAACTCGTTGCGGTCCGTCTCCAGAAAGCCGCCTGCCTGCCGCGCCAGGCGGTTGAGGATGCGGCGGCTGCGGCGGCTCATGAGGAGCATGTCGGGCTTGCCGCCCTTCACCAGGTCGATGAGCTCGTCCAGCTTGTCCAGGGTGAGGGTGCCGCCGTTGGCCCCCATGGAAACGGTCTGAGAGGAATCGCACAGGCGGTCGATGCCGTCGAAGGCCTTGGGATTGGTGCTGCTGTTGCCGTTGATAAAGGTGTCCTCGAAGAGCTGGCGCACCGCCTTGGCCTTGAGCTGGACCACCGCTGCCTCCAGGTCCTGCAGGTTGGAGCGGGTGGCCAGCAGGAAGTTGTCGATGTCGGCGTCGCCACCCATGATCTTGAGCTGGGCCGTCTTCTGCTCGAAGGTGGGAGTGGACTCGGTCCAGGTGTCGCCCACGTCGAAGAAGGCTGCCTGAGGGGCGGTGGCCTCCTGGTTGTAGGTGAGGCCGTTGCCCTGGATCTCGATGAACGGGAGCACCTGCAGCACCGGCGAGTCCTTGACGATGGTCTCGATGACCCCCACCAGCAGCATGTCGTTGCTGAGCTTGGCCGCCTCGGCCAGCGTGAGTGCCATTTCCCTTCACCTCCCTCGTTCGCTCTGCGGCTAGCGCCCCTGCAGCCCCCGGCGTATCTTCTCCAGAGGGGTGAGGGACGAGACGTCAGGCCCCCGCCGGGGCGGCGCTCCGGCCGGGAAGCTTTCTCCCTGGGCCTGCTCCTCCATTCGCTCCCGCAGCCTGGCCACGATGCCTTCGGCCTGCTGCAGCTGCTGCTCTATCTCCTCCAGCGTCTCCCCCGTCACCAGCTCCGGGGGCAGCTCGGGGCGGGCGGCGAGGCGCGCCTCCCGGTAACGCAGGGCCGCTTCCCGCAGCCGCTGGCGCAGGGCCTCGGCCTCGTCCCTGGCCTGGGCCAACTCCCCCTGCAGGCGGGCCACTTCCTGCCTGGCCTGCTCCAGTTGTTGCTGGAGCAGGGCAGCCTGCTGGCGGTGGTGGGCGGCCCGGGCCTCGGCGTCGGCCACCTGGCCCTGGAGGGCCTCCAGCTCGCGGCGGACCTCGACCAGCTCGTCGGGCAGGGCCGCCTCCTGCTCGCTCTCGGCCATGACCATCACCTCCTTCGGTCAGGGCCGAGGTTAGAACATGCGTTCTCCTGAGCGAAGAAGGAGCTGGCACCCTGCGGGCTCGGGGCCGAGGAGAGGGGGAGGTTCAGCGGCCTTCGAAGATGCGCCGGGGGTTCTCTACCAGCATCTGCTCTATCTGGCGCTCCGTCACTCCCCGCTCGCGCAGGGCAGGCAACACCTCTCGGTGGATGTGGCAGTAGTGCCAGCGGGGCTGGGCCATGCGTAGCAGGTCGGCGGGGAACCAGTCGATGTAAACCGAGGCGTCGTGAGAGAGGACCATGCGCTCGGCGTAGCCGCGTCGGCACAGCTCGGCCACCACCTCCACCCGCTTCTCGAAGGTGGGGAAGTGGGAGGCCGCCGGCACCGGGTAGATGCCGAAGCGGTCCATGCCGATGTAGGACCCGTTCTCCATGAGCTGGACGAGGTACTCGTAGTCGTCGGTGTCGCCCGAGTGGCCGATGACCACCCGCGACAGGTCGACCCCCTCTTCCTTGAAGATGCGTTGCTGGTCCAGCCCTCGCCGTGTCCAGGAGTGGGTGTGGGTGGAGATGGGGACCCCCGTCTGGAGGTGGGCGCGGGCGGCTGCCCGCAGCACCTTTTCCACCTGGGGGGTGACGCCGGGCTCGTCGGTGACGCACTTGATGATGGCCGCCTTGACCTCGGTGCCCTGGATCCCCTGGCGGATGTCTCGAACGAACAGCTCCGCCAGCTGGTCGGCGTTCAGGGCGCGGAAGGCGCGGGGCATCTCGTCGTCGCTGTAGATGTAGATCCCGGTGGCCACGATGATGTTCAGCTGGGGGACCTGCCGGGCGATGCGCTGCACCAGTCGCACGTCCCGACCGAGGCCCATGACCGTCAGGTCCACCAGGGTCCGCACCCCCTCGGCCGCCGCCTCCTGGAGCCTGGCCACCGCTTCCGCCACCCAGCGCTCCTCGTCCCACAGGTGGGGGAAGCTCATGTAGGCGGGCTCAGAGCGGACGAAGATGTGCTCGTGCATCAGGGTCTGCCCGAGCTGGGATGTCTCCACGGGGCCGAGAACTGTCTCCACCGGCATGGCTGCCTCCCGACGTTGACGTGCGAGCTAGGGCGATTATAGCATCGAGCGTACTCGAGGCGGGCCGGGTAGGGCAGACGGAGACCTGTCACGGCCTTCCGTCCGAAACGTCTCCTAATTTGGACATGCGGTACCAGCGGCTAGCGAGGCGAGGAGGGTAGGGTGGGCGGGGACCGTCACGGCCACACCCATGCTCCGGCCGACGTGGCCCTGCTGGTGCGTCGCGCCCTGCGGGTGGTGCAGACTGCCCAGAGCCTGGCCCTGCAGGGGGACCCCCACTCCGCGGCCCGCCCCGCCTCTTTGGAGTCGCTGCTGATAGACCTGGGCCTGCGGGACCTGGGCACCCTGGTCCATGCCGGCCGTTGCGCCTGGCTGGCCACTGCCGTGGCCCAGGCCCTGCCCCTGCCCCCGCGCTTCGTCTGGGTGGTGCGGGCCGCCGCCGTGCTCCACGACCTGGGCAAGCTGTGGGTCCCTCCCAGCGTCCTTCTCAAGCCGGGCCCCCTGACGGAGCGCCAGTGGCAGCTCATGCGCCGCCATCCGGAGCTGGGGGGCGACGTCCTTTCGTCCCTGCCCGGGCTGGCAGAGGTCAAGGAGGCCGTCCTCCATCACCACGAGCGCTACGACGGCCGCGGCTATCCCTACGGCCTGAAGGGGGACGAGATACCCCTGGCCGCCCGTGTGCTGGCCGTCACCGATGCCTTCGATGCCATGACCACCGACCGCCCCTATCGCCGGGCCATTCCCCCCGAGCAGGCAGCGCGGGAGCTGGTGCGCAACGCCGGCAGCCAGTTCGACCCCGACGTGGTGGACGTCTTTCTGCAGGTGCTGAGGCAGGAGACTCCCCCCTGGTGGGAGGGGAGCCGGCCAGCTCTGCCCTAGCACTCGGCCTCCCCTGGGGGGCCGCCCGTCGCCAGGGCCCTCTGCTCCTCCAGCCAGCGCCCGAACTCGCCCAGGGCGTCGGGAGTCCCCAGGGCCAGGGCTGCCGTGCGCCGGCTGTGGATGCCCGCCGCCACCAGCCGCGCCTCGTCCTGGGCCAGGCGGGAACGGTCCTGGGGCAGCACCGGCCCCCAGCTCACCTCGACCCGAAGGGAAGAGTAGGGGCGGCGGCGGTGCTGCTCCAGCAGCCGCAGCACCATCTCGGTGCGGTGCTTGATGGCGGCGGTGCGCAGCAGCCGCTTGCGCTGCACCTTCTTGACCAGGGGGTCCAGCTCCATCTCCAGGGCCACGCCCGAAACGGCCTGGCGACCCTCGCCGAAGGCGGCCCGGGGCACCTCGGCCAGGTCGTGCAGGACGCGGAAAAGAAGGTTCACGTAGTCCACGTGCAGCCCCACGCCACCCCCTTGCAGCAGGTCCAGCAGGTAGGCCCGCGCCCGCTCCGGCAGCTCCCACACGGCCCCGGGCTGCACGGCGATGTCCCTCGCTTCGCTGACGTTCTCCAGCACGGCGATGGGGTTCCCCGAAAGCTCCAAGATGAGGGAGAGCTGGCTCATGGCCCGGTTCAGTTCCTGGACGGCCTCGCGGATAGGCGGGATATCGGAAACGCCCCAGAACTGCTTCGGCTCTCGCAGGTTAGGGTAGATGACGAAGGGGATGAAGCCGTAGGGGTTGGGACGCTCATCGGCCAGGGCCGAGTCCACCCAGAGCTGGAATCGGCGGGCCGTCCAGACCTCCACCACCGTGCGCTGGTCAGCGTCCAGGCGGCCCGGGCGGCTGCCGTTGCCTCCCGGCATCAGCTGGGGATGGGCCAGGGCCAGCTCCTCTCCTGTCAGCTGGTAGCGCAGGGCCACCCGCCAGACGCGGGCCATGTCGTCGGGTTCCCACCAGGCGAAGAGGCCCTGGACGTCGGGCGCCGAGACGCGCACCCTCCGCTCCCGCGGGTCCCAGGTCACCTTATAGCAGGCGTCCCCCAGCACCGAGCAGTCGATCTCGTTGTCCAGGTCTATCTGGTCCAGGGCGTTGGCCTGGTGGACTTCCCGCAGGGCCTCCTCCGCCTCGCGGGCCAGGGCCTCCGCCTGGGGCGAGGGCTCCCGGGGCAGCAGGTGCACCTCTAGCCCGTTCATCACGTAGGAGGCGGTCTTGTCGATGACCGCCTTGGCGTAGTTGAAGGTGAGGCGACGCTCCCGCCGCCGGGGCGGGCCGCTCCACTGGATGCCGCGGTAGAAATCCAGGTTGTCGCGGTAGGCCTGGAGCCGCGCCAGGTCCAGGCGGGCCAGCTGTTGGGGAAGGGGCTGGGCGAGGGTAGTGCTCATGGCTCCTCCTCGGGGCGGTCCTGGGCGCGGGCCTTCTCCAGGGCGCGGAAGACGGTCCGCCGCGAGACGCCGAAGCGCCGCGACAGCTCTTCGATGGTCAGCCCCTGGCGACGCAGGGCCACGATCTGGCGGTCGCGACGGGCGCCCAGCAGCGCCCTTATGCCTCCGGGCTCGTCGTAGCGACAGCGGGGCAGGGGACAGGAGAGACAGGAAGGATGGATGTCGCAGCCCGTATCGCGGTACTCGGTATGCTCGGGCAGGGCGTCCTCTCGCACCCGCTGCAGGGTGCGGACGGCCCCCGCGCGCTGCTCATCCAGGGCCGGGCTCTGCACCTTCATCACCCCCTCGTCGGGCGGCCGCGGGCCACCCGGGGGCCGGACAGGCCCGCTGCCGCTGCCACCGTCAGGGCCAGACTCACCAGATAGTCGTCGTGCCCCTGGCCCTCGGGCACGTAGAAGGACATGGCCCGACCGGGGCGGTAGACGGCCCGCGCCGCCTCCAGCTCCCGCCAGGCCTCCCGCCACTCGGCGGAGCCGTCTTGGGCGTATAGGCGCAGGCGGCCGCCGTTGACGGCCGCCAGCAGGCCATAGCCCAGGCGAGACTTGGCCTCGGCGCTGAAGCGCAGGGGGAGCACCGCACCCTCTCCCAGGGAGCGGGCGAGGAGCCGCGCCAGCGTCTCCCCCAGGCCGGTGGCGTCCACCGCCACCCGCCGCACCCGCCAGACGCGGCCCAGCAGGTCGGCCAGGACGGCATACAGCTCGTCGTGGGGGGTGCCCACGAAGGCCCGCTGCTCCACCACTTCCAGCAGAGGCTCCTGCACGACAGCCTCGGGCGGAGGGAAGAGGACACGGGCGATGGTCAGGACGGTGGCGTCGTGGCTGCGGCTGCCGCCATCCCAGTCCTGGCCGCCCAGGTCCAGGCCGGCCACGTAGCACTCGCCCGGCCGCGGGGCTGCCTGCCGCGGGTGCTCACCCCGCAGCTGGGCCAGCTGGGAGGGGGAGAAGAGCCTCCCTCCGCCGCCGATGGGCCGCAGGGCGTACTGGGTGCGGAAGAGGGGGTGCTCCTCGCCCAGGCGCAGCCGCTCGGCCTCCACGAAGCGGGCGTAAGCCGGATTGTGGCGGGCCACCTCCTGCCAGTCCCACTGGAAGTGGCGGCGCACCCCGTCCCGCCGCTCCAGCTCGCGATGGTGCTCGGCCATCTCCTCCAGCAGGGTGGAGCCGTCCCAGGGAGTGCCGTAGAGGACGACGGTGGCGCCGGTGGCGGCCACCATGGGCAGGAAATCGCGCTGGAACTTCTCCCGCTCCACCTCCTGGGCCTCGTCCACCTCCAGCAGCAGGGTGGCGGTGTGGCCCACCACGTGCGCCCCCGGCTCGGCCGAGAGGAAGAGCTGGCGGGCCCGGCCCAGGCGCACCGCTCGCCCCTCCTCCAGGGAGGCCAGCTCCCCCAGTCCCGCCTCCTCCAGCCGCTGCCACAGCCGGCGCAGGCTGATGCGGGCCTGAGGGTCGAAGGTGGGGGCGCACTTGACCAGCTCCTCGGGCCGGTGCAGGTGGCGGGCCAGCAAATAGAGCTCCATCTGGGCCGACAGCTCGTTCTTGCCCGCCTGGCGGCTCATCATCACCGTGAAGGTGAGGCCCAGGCGCCGACGCACGCTCTCCAGGACGGCCCTGGCCACCTCCAGCTGGTAGGGCCGCAGCACGTTGCGGAGGGGGAACACCCTAGCCACCGCCTGACCCCCTTTCGGTGGCCCCATGCTAGAACATATGTTCCAAAAGCGTCAAGGGCCTCGCGGCAGCGGGGGCCGTGCCTGCGAGGCGTGCACGGGACGGGGCGTGGCCTTGTGGGCCGATGGGGCAGGTGTTATAATCGGCGACGATAGGACAGGACATCTGTCCTGCCACATATCTTTTCCCCAGGGTGGACATGCGCAGCTACGAGTTGATGATGGTCATCAGCCCCGAGCTGGCCGAGGAGGAGGTCTCGGCCACGGTGGAGCGTGTCCAGCGCTTCATCAGCGAGCGGGGCGGCGAGGTGACGAAGCTGGACCACTGGGGTCGGCGCCGCCTGGCCTACCCCATCAAGCGCTTCACCGAGGGCCACTACGTCCTGGCCCAGTTCCGCCTGGACGGCTCGGCCGTGCGCGAGCTCAACCGCAGCCTGGAAGTGAGCGAGCCTGTCCTCAGGCACCTGGTGGTGCGCACCGACGAGGACGAGGAGGAATAGGGGGGCCTCAGCTAGTGGCCGGCCTCAACAAGATACTGGTCATCGGCAACGCTGGCACCGACCCCGAGATGCGCTACACCGCCGCCGGCAACGCCATGACCACCTTCCGCATCGCCACCAACTACGTCTACACCACGCCGGAAGGCGACCGCCGCGAGGAGACGGAGTGGTTCTCGGTGGTCACCTGGGGGCGCCTGGCCGAACAGTGCAACCTCTACCTGCAAAAGGGGCGCCGCGTCTACGTGGAGGGCCGCCTGCGCAGCCGCAGCTGGGAGGGCAACGACGGCCAGCGCCGTTTCCGCAACGAGATCCTGGCCGAGCGGGTCATCTTCCTCGACCGCCCCGGCGCCGCGCCGCTGTTGGAAGGCGGCGAGGAGGCTGCCGAGGCCGAGGAGGAGCTGCCCTTCGAGGCCGAGGACTGACGTCCACCACCTAGGAGGGAAGCCGCAGCATGGTCGAGGAGCCAGAGAAGGCCCCGGAGCAGCCGGCGGAGGTGGCCGAAGCCCCCCGCCCCAAGAAGCGTCGCTACGGCCGCCGCCGCAAGGTCTGCCCCATCTGCGCCGAACAGATAAAGTACATCGACTACAAGAACACGGCCTTCCTGCGCCGCTTCCTCACCGATCGCGGGCGCATCGAGTCGCGGCGCAAGCTCAACACCTGCGCCAAGCACCAGCGGGCCCTGGCCCGGGCCATAAAGCGGGCCCGCCACGTGGCCCTGCTGCCCTTCACCGCCGAACACATCCGCAAGCTGGGCTGGCCGGCACCCACGCCCGTCTCCTAGGCGTGGGGCGACCGCGTCCGCCCCATCCGCCCAGCCATGCCCAAGCAGAGGCGGCCTAGCCGAGTTCCCACCCCACCTTGGGACGCCTCCGTGCGGAGGTCCGGGGAGACCTCGTGGCGCCTGCTGGCCACCCTGGGCGTGCTCGTCCTGCTGGCGGCCGGGGCCGCGCTGGCCTCCTTCGCCGTGGCCCGTGGCATCTGGGAGCAGCGCAACCGCCCCAACAGCGCCGCCATCCGGGTGGGGGAGAACACCTACAGCCTGCGCTACTTCGCCCAGAGGCTGCGCCTGCACCTCCAGGACGTGGGCGGCGCCAACAGCAACCTGGGCCAGCCCGCCAACGCCCTCTCGGCCGTGGCCCAGCGCATAGTGCAGGAGGAGCTTCTGCACCGCTTCGGTGCCGAACTGGGCCTGGCCCTGGAGCCCCAAGAGGTGGACGACGCCCTGCGCCAGCGGGTGGGCGCCCAGCCCCCTGCCGAAGGGCAGGAAGACCCCTTCCCCAATCTGTACCAGCAGGAGCTGCAGCGCAGCGGCCTCACCGACCAGCAGTATCGCTGGATGGTGGAGGGGGAACTGCTGCTGGACAAGGCCCTGGACCACTTCCAGGCCCAGGTGCCGGCCCAGGCCGAGGCAGTCCGCTATCGTCAGATAGTGGTGCGCAGCATCGCCCAGGCCGACCAGATCATCGCCCGCGTCCGGGGGGGAGAGGACTTCGCCGCCGTGGCCAGGGCCGAGTCCCTGGACAGCACCACCCGTCAGAACGGGGGTGAGGTGGGCTGGATGCCCCGGGGCGCCCTGCCGGCAGGGGCCGAGACGGTCCTCTTCGGCCTCCAGCCGGGGGAGATGGCCCGGTACCAGGACCCGGAGTCGGCCCTGGTCTACGTCTACCAGGTGCTGGAGCGGGACCCCCAGCACACCCTCAACGACACCCAGAAGCTGGTGCTGGCCCGCCGTGCCCTGGACGACTGGCTGGCCCAGAAGCGACTCCAGGTGGAGATCCGCAATTATGTCGACCCCCTCACCGGGGATACCAGGAAGCTGAATTGGCTGCTGAAGGAAGTCTACGGCGTCTGAGGTAGCGCCGATGGCCGCGCCGGTAAACGTGGCCCTCCTGGGGCTAGGGGTGGTGGGGAGCGGGGTGGCCCGCGCCCTTCTGGAAAAAGGGGAGGTCTATGCCCGCCGCCTGGGCCGCCCCCTCCGGCTGCGCCGCGTCCTGGTGCGCGACCTTCAGCGACAGCGTCCGCTCCCCCTGGACCCGTCCCTGTTGACCGACCAGGCCGACCTGGTCCTGGACGACGACGAGGTGCACATCGTGGTGGAGGTGATGGGTGGCGAGAGGCCTGCCCTGGACTACATTCGCCGCGCCCTGGAGCGGGGACGCTACGTCGTCACCGCCAACAAAGAGGTGATGGCCAAGCACGGGCCGGACCTCCTGGCCCTGGCCCACCGCCGGGGGGTCGACATCCTCTACGAGGCCAGCGTGGGCGCCGGCATACCCATCATCTCCCCCCTCAAGCGGGACCTGTCGGCCAACGAGATACGGGGCCTGCGGGCCATCATCAACGGCACCACCAACTACATCCTCACCCGCATGGACCGGGAGGGGATGGACTTCGCCACCGCTCTGGCCCAGGCCCAGGAGTTGGGTTACGCCGAGCCCGACCCGAGCAACGACGTGGAGGGTCACGACGCGGTCTACAAGCTGGCCATTCTGGCCAGCCTAGCGTTCCACACCTATGTGCCGCCCGAGGCCATCTACCGCGAGGGCATCGCCCGACTGCAGGGGCGGGACTTCCGTTATGCGCGCGAGCTGGGCTACTGCATCAAGCTGCTGGCCATCGCCCGCCGCAGCTCGGACGACGGCGGCGAGGCGGTGGAGGCGCGGGTGCATCCGGTGCTGCTCTCGCAGGACGAGCTGCTGGCCAAGGTGGACGGCGTCCTCAACGCCATCGAGGTGGAGGGCGACCTGCTGGGGCGGGTGGTCTTTCAGGGGCCGGGCGCAGGAGCGGCGCCCACCGCCAGCGCCGTCATCGCCGATATCCTCGATGCCGCCCAGGCCCTCACCCACGGCCGCCCGCCTGCGCCTTGGCAGGGCGCCCAGAGCCTGCCCCTGCGCCCCATGTCTGAGCTGCGCTGCCGCTACTATATCCGCATGGAGGTGGCCGACCGTCCGGGCGTGCTGGCCCAGATCGCCCGCTGCTTCGGCGACCACCAGGTCAGCATCGCCTCCGTCATCCAGAAGGAGACCAACGAGGCCGCCCAGACGGCCGAGATCGTCATCATGACCCACAGCGCACGCGAGGCCGATGTCCGCGCCACCATGGCCGACCTGGAGCGGCTGGAGGTGGTCTGCAACGTGGGCAACTTCCTGCGGGTGGAGGGCTGAATGGAGGAGAGGGGCCAGCCCAATGGCCAGCCGGCCTACCTCCTGGGCCAGCTCCAGCAGATGGAGCGCAGCCTGCGCCGCACCCAGGAGGAGACCAGGCAGGTCGCTGCTGCCCTCCAGCAGGCACGCGACGTGCTGGACGGACTGCAGCGGCTGGCCCACGCCCTTCCCGCCCTGCAGGAGGAGGTGCGCCTCCTGCAGGCGCGCCTGGCCCAGATGGAGCGTCGCCACGACCAGGCCCTGGGCCTAGCCAGCGACGCCCTCCGTCAGCGGCGGGCCGACCTCGAACAGTTCCACCAGACGGGTGCCGCCCTGGCCCAGCAGATGGAGGCGCTGGAGGCCAGGACGGCCGCCCTGGAGGAGCAGGTGCGCGCTCAGGACGGCGCCCTGCGTCGGCTGGAGGAGGCCCTGGCCCTCCTCCAGCGGGAGTCGGAGGGAGCGGGCACCCGCCTCCAGGAGGGCCTGGCCCGCGTTCACCAGCAGGTGGAGCGCCTCCTCTCAATGGAAGAGGCGGTGGCCAAGGCCACTGCCGACCTCGCCCTCCTTCAGGAGCGGCACGAGGCCCTGCTGGGACGCTTCCAGGTGCAGCAGGGTGCCCTCCAGCAGCTCTCGGAACAGGTCCAGAAGCTGGAGATGGGATTGGGACAGGCCGAGGGCGGCCGGGACGAGTGGCGCCAGGTCCGCTCGCTGGCCGACCGCCTCGCCCAGCAGCTAGCCGCCCTGGAGGGCGACATGGAGCGCCAGCAGGGCCAGCGGGAGGAGCAGCAGCGCCACCTGGAGCTGCTCTCCCAGCGGGTCCAGGAGCAGGCCCAGAGCCTCCTGGTCCTGCAACAGCAGATGGAGGACCACCGGCAGCGGACGCGGGCGACCATGAAGCAGGTGCTGCAGCTGCTGGAGCGGCAGCGACGGCGCCTGCAGGACGTCATTCGCCAGGAGATACAGGAGATCCGCGGTGGCATGGAACAGACGGAGCAATAAGGGCAGGGGCGTGCTGTTGCGCTACCGCGAGCTGCTGCCCCTTACGGAGCGCACACCCGTCATCACCCTCGGGGAAGGGGACACGCCTCTCGTGCGCTCGCGGCGGCTGGGGCCGCGCCTGGGCTGCCCTGACCTCTACTTCAAGCTGGAATCTTGCAACCCCACCGGCTCCTTCAAGGACCGGGGAATGGTGGTGGCGGTGGCCAAGGCGTTGGAGGAGGGACAGCGGGCAGTGCTCTGCGCCTCCACCGGCAACACGGCCGCCTCGGCCGCCGCCTACGCCGCCCACTGCGGCCTCCGCTCCTACATCTTCATACCGCAAGGCTACGTGGCGCGGGGCAAGCTGGCCCAGGCCATCGCCTTCGGCGCCGTCATCGTCGCCCTGGAGGGCAACTTCGACGACGCCCTGCGCCTGGCGCGGCAGGTGGCTGCCGCCCACCCCATCGCCCTCGTCAACTCGGTCAATCCCCACCGTCTGGAAGGCCAGAAGACGGCAGCCTTCGAGATCGTGGACGAGCTGGGGGATGCCCCCGACATGGTCTTCATACCCGTGGGCAACGCCGGCAACATCAGCGCCTACTGGATGGGCTTCGTCCAGTACCATCGCCTGGGGCGAGCGCGACGGCTGCCACGGATGATGGGCTTCCAGGCCGAGGGGGCGGCCCCCATCGTGCGGGGCCAGCCAGTGGAAGACCCCCAGACTGTGGCTACCGCCATCCGCATCGGCAACCCCGCTTCCTGGCACCTGGCGGTGGCCGCTCGCGACGAATCGGGAGGCGTCATCGCCGCCGTCAGCGACGACGAGATACTGGAGGCCTACCGCCTGCTGGCCCAGGAGGAGGGCATATTCGCCGAGCCAGCCTCGGCGGCGGCGGTGGCGGGCCTCATCAAGGTGGCCAGCCAGCAGGACCTGAGCCGACAGAGGATAGTCTGCATCATCACCGGCAGCGGCCTGAAGGACCCCGAAACGGCCGAGACCATCCCGGCCCAGATCGTCCCGGCCGCCGCCGACCTGCGGGCCGTGGAGGCCGCCCTGGCCCTGGTCTGAGCCGGTTCGAACGGGCGCCCATTTGCTGATACAATCTAGGGGAGAGCCTTTTGCGGCGGCTACAGCGCAAGTGCAGGGCAGGCCAAGGCAGGAATCTCCCGACCTGGAACGGGTGGCTCAGGCCGTGCGGCAGATCATCGAGGCCATCGGCGAGGACCCCCAGCGTCCGGGCCTGGCCGACACGCCCCGCCGCATCGCCCGCCTCTATGCGGAGATGTTCTCTGGCCTGCGGGAGGACCCCCTTTCGGTACTGACCACCACCTTCCCGGAGCCTCATCAGGAGATGGTGGTGTTGCGGGGCATCCCCTTCTATTCCCTGTGCGAGCACCACTTTCTGCCCTTCTTCGGGCAGGTGCACGTGGGCTACGTTCCGGACGGCCGCATCGTGGGGGCCAGCAAGATAGCGCGGGTGGTGGACATCCTGGCCCGCCGCCCCCAGGTGCAGGAGCGGCTGACCAGCCAGATAGCCGACTGCCTCATGGAAGGTCTGCAACCCCAGGGCGCGGCGGTGGTGGTGGAAGCGGAGCACCTGTGCATCAGCATGCGGGGCATCAAGAAGCCAGGCACCATCATGGTCACCTCCGCCGTCCGCGGCGTCTTCCGTCGTCACGGCGTCACCCGCTCCGAATTCCTGGCCCTGGTCCGGGGGGAGCGCCCATGACCGAGGCGGCCCTGGGCCCCGTCGCGGCGGCCCTGGCCGAGGAGTGGCGTGCCCTGCTGGGTCGGGCTGCCCTGCGCCACGTCTTCCTCTCGCCGGCCTGGCTGCAGGCCTGGTGGGAGGAGTTCGGCCGGGGCTCTCCCACCGTCGTCACCGCCCGCCGTGGCGAGCGGCTCATTGGCATCGGCGCCTTCATGCGCCAAGGCGATGCCCTGGCCTTCGCCGGCGATCCCAACGTTTGCGACTATATGGATCTGGTCCTGGACCAGGAAGCTGCCGAGCAGGCCCTCCAGGAGCTTTGGCAGTCCCTCCTCCGCCTGGAATGGCGGGAGCTGGTCCTGTGGGGCCTGCCCGATGGCTCCCCCACTCTGCGCCTGCTGCCCGAACTGGCCCGCCGCAAGGGCCTTACCCCCCTGCAGGAACGGGAGGACGTCTGCCCGCTGCTGGAGCTGCCCGCTACCTGGGAGGAATACCTGGAGTCGCTGCCAGGCAAGGACAGGCACGAGCTGCTGCGCAAGCTGAGGCGTCTCTACCGGGTGGCGGAGCCCTCGCTGGAGGTGCTTTCGGCCCCGGAGGAGGCGACGGCAGCGGTGGAGGACTTCCTGCACCTGCACCGCACCAGCCGGCCCGACAAGGCCCGCTTCATGACCGACGAGATGGCCCGCTTCTTCCGGCGCATGGTCTCCTATCTGTCGGCGGAAGGATGGGTGCGTCTCTACTTCCTGCGGCTGGGCCAGGTGCGGGCCGCTGCCCTGCTATGCTTCGTCGACGGCGATACCCTGCAGCTCTACAACAGCGGCTACGACCCTGAATACGGCCACCTGTCGGTGGGCCTGCTGTCCAAGGCGATGTTGGTGGAGCACGCCATCGCCGCCGGCTTCCGAAGGCTGGACTTCCTGCGGGGCGCCGAACCGTACAAGTACGACCTGGGCGCCCGGGACGTGGTCGTCCACCGCTTGCGACTCCTCAGGGAGTAGGCCGACCGTGTGCCGCATCGCTGTCCTCAGCTTCCATACGTCTCCCCTGGCCCTGCCGGGGACGCGGCACAGCGGCGGCCTGAACGTGTATGTGCGCGCCGTCAGCCGCGAGCTGGGGCGGCGCGGCCACTGTCTGGACATCTTCACCCGCCGCACCGACCCCGACTCGCCGTCGGTGATGGAGCTGGCCCCCAACGTGCGCCTGGTCCAGCTGGACGCGGGTCCTCACGAGGCCGACAAGGAAGACCTCTATCCCTATCTGCCCGAGTTCGTGCGTCGGCTGGCCAGCTATGCCGAGGCGCGGGGAATAGCCTACGACCTGGTCCACAGCCACTACTGGCTGTCGGGCTGGGCCGGGCAGATGCTCAAGGAACGCTGGGGCGTGCCCCACGTCATCATGTTCCACACCCTGGGGGAGGTGAAGCTGCGCTTCCACCCCGGGGAACGGGAGCATCCCCACCGTCTTGAGGCCGAGCGGCAGATAGCCCTGGCCGCCGATCGCATCGTCTGCGCCAGCCGCGGCGAGCGGGATGCCCTGGTTCGCCTATACGGCGTGCCCGCCCAGCGGGTGGAGGTGGTGCCCTGCGGCGTGGACACCGGCCTCTTCCGGCCCCTGGGGCGGCAGCGTGCGCGGGCGGAGCTGGGACTCCCCGGGGACGTGCCCATCGTCCTCTTCGTAGGGAGGCTGGAGCCGCTCAAGGGCCTCGACCTGCTGCTGCGGGCCCATGCCCGCCTGCAGTCCCCGGCCCTGCTGGTCATCGTCGGCGGCGACGAACGGGACGAGGCCCTCCGCTCTCGCCTGCGCTCCCTGGGGCGGCGCCTGAGCTCCCTCCAGCGGGTGATGTTCCTGCCGGCGGTTCCCCACGAGGAGTTGCCCCTATACTACAGCGCTGCCGATGTGTGCGCGGTGCCCTCCCACTACGAGAGCTTCGGGCTGGTGGCCCTGGAGAGCATGGCCTGCGGCACCCCCGTAGTGGCCTCTCGGGTGGGTGGCCTCCAGGAGCTGGTGCGCGATGGGGAGACAGGGTTCCTGGTCTCCCCTGCCCGGCCGGACACCTTCGCCCGCGGGCTGGAGAGGCTGCTGTCCGATCCGGCCCTGCGCGACGCCTTGGGCCGTCGGGCACGCCTGGCAGCCCTGGGCTACCAATGGCCCCAGGTAGCCGAGCGGGTGGAGGCCATCTACCGCCAGGTGCTGGGGCCGCGCCGGCTGCTCACAGCCCACGGCGGCTGTCGCTGACCCGGCCCATGGGCCAGCCCCCCTCCCCCGTCAGGCGTCGCTACCGCTGCCGCGACGGCTACCTGCGACTGGAGCTGCGATCGCCCCAGGAGTGGCAGGCCCTGGCCAAGTGTCTGGGGCGCCCCGAACTGGCCTACCCGGGCTCCTGGGAGGTAGCGGCCGCCGCCCCACCTCGAGGACGGCTGGGAAAGCTGCTGGAGGCCCTGTTCCGTCGGGAGCCGGTGGAGGTGTGGCTGCGGCGCCTCGAGGCCCATGGCGTCCCCTGTCGGCCCGACTAGCCCACCTTCAGGAGGTGGGCTGAAGGGCAGGCTGGGGAAAGCGGCGCGAACGCGAGACGTAATACGCCGCCCAGGCTGCTACCAGGGTAGCCCCCAGCAGCACCGACCGCGGCCCTACCAGGTCGGCCATGCTGCCCATCACCAGGGTGGGTGGCAGGGAGAAGGCGTCGGCCAGGGCAGCCTGGGTCGCGAAGACCCGCGCCTGCGCGCCCAGGGGCGCCGAGCGGTGGAGGACAGTGCGGGCCGCCACCAGCACCGCCGTGGCGGCGGCCCCAGCGGGCACTGCCAGGAGCAGGGTCAGGGTTATGACCGAGGACACCCCCAGCCGCTCCTCCACAAAGCTGATGCCCAGGTCCAGGTGGGAAAGGATGACCCCCTTCAGCTGGACCACCAGGCCCAGGCCCAGCAGGGATGCCAGCAGCGACAGCAGGGCCGCGGCCATGAGCCGCTCCAGCCGTATGAAGCGGGCCAGGAAAGGAGTCAGGGCCAGGGCCAGGCCAGCGCCGATGGCCGCTGGCGCCATGATGTAGACCGTGTTCTCGGAAGTGATGCCCAGGGTGTCCTTCACGTAGTAGGGCGCCAGCACAGCTACCCCTTTCATGAGGGCCATGGCCAGGGTGAGATAGGCCATGGCCAGGAAGGCGGGGCGCTGACTGGAGACGATGCGCCAGCCCAGGGCCACGGCCCCCAGCAGCCGCGGCCCCAGCGCCTCGTGCCTCGCCGCCTCAGCCCTGGGCATGGGGGACAGTCGCGCCGCCAGGTACGACGTCAGCATCAGCAGCACCACTGTAAGCACCATAACCGAACCCGGCCCCAGGGCCTTGAGCAGCAGGGGGGCGAGAAGCATAGCCCCGCCCGCCTGTCCCACCATCCCCGCCAGCACGAAGAGGGAGGTGGCCCGCGGCAGCCCTTCGGCAGCCGTCAGCCGCGGCAACGCCGCCGACTCGGCCGGGCCGGTCACCTGGTTCACCACCATGAACAGGAAGGAGAGCCAGTAGAGGGCGCCCAGGTCATCTCGGTTGACCGCCATCAGGGCCACGATGCCCGCCCGCAGCCAGGAGCCCACCACCAGAACGCCGCGGATGGGCAGCAGGTCGGCCAGCGTGCCGCCCAACACGCCCAGCACGATGGACGGCAGAGTCAGCACCGCCACCAGCAGGCCCGTGTAGAAGCTGGAGTCGGTGCGCTCCACCACGGCGATGAGCAGGGCATAGAGGAGGGCATTCTGGGCCAGCTGTCCCAGGGCGCGCACCCTCAGCAGACGCCCCAGCTCCCCCGCCACCTGCGCCCGCACCGTCATGGCGTCCTCAGAAGGCCAGGTAGCGCAGCCAGAGGTAGAGGGAAGAGAGGCCGGCCGATGTCAGGGTCACCAGGGTGCCGTATCGCAGGAAGGTGAGAAAGCCGATTCGGTGGCCGGCACGGGCGGCCACGTTCACCACGTAGACGTTGGCGGCCGCGCCCACCGTCGTCAGGTTGGCGCCGAAGCCGACGCCGAAGGCAAGGGCCCACCAGAGGGGATTCTGGGCGCCCTCGCCTACCCCCAGCGTCCGCGACATCTCCCCCACCACCGGCACCATCACCGTCGTATAGGGTATCTGGTTGAGGACGCTGGAGAGAAGCACCGCCGGCCAGAGCACCAGCATGGCTGCCAGCCCCACGCTGTCGCCGCTCACGTCCGAGAGGGCCTGTCCCAGATCGGACAGGAGGCCCACCTCCGCCAGCCCCTGCACCATCATGAACAGCCCCACGAAAAAGAACAGTGTGTTCCACTCCACCTCCCGCAACGCCTCCTCAATGGAGACGCGGCCCAGGACGATGAGCAAGGCCGCTCCTGCCAAGGCGATGGTGGCCGGCTCCAGGCCCAGCGCCCCGTGGAACAGGAAGGCCACGATGGTGCCCAGGGCTACCGGCCCCGCCACCCGTAACAGCCGGGGGTTCGTCACCAGCTCCCGCTCATCGATCTCCAGCACCGACTCCCGCACAGGGTTGGAGGCCCGCAGACGGGGCCGGAACAGCAGGTAAACGGCTACGAGAAAAAGGGCCAGCACCGCCACTGCCAGGGGGGTGGCGTGGACGATGAACTCCAGGAAGTCTATGTCGGCGGCGCTGCCGATGACGACGTTGGGCGGATCGCCCACCAGCGTGGCCACCCCGCCGATGTTGGAGGCCATCACCTCGGCTATCAGGAAAGGCACCGGCTCCACCGACAGGATGCGGGCCAGGAATAGGGTCAGGGGCACCATCAGCACCACGGTGGTGACGTTGTCCAGAAAGGCCGACCCCACAGCGGTGATGAGGCACAGCAGCACCAGCACCAGCGTCGGGTCGCCCCGGGCTACCTTGGCCGTCCGCACCGCCAACCACTGGAAGACGCCGGTGCGGCCCAACTCGTGGGCGATGATCATCATGCCCGCCAGCAGGAAGATGACGTTGAGGTCGATGGCCTCGAAGGCATGTTCCTGGTCCACCACCCCCAGCACCACCATGGCGAGGCCACCCAGGAGGGCGGCCGCCGTCTTGGGGATGATCTCGGTGACGATGGCCAGGTAGGCCAGGGCGAAGATGGCCAGCGCCAGCGCACGCTCGTCCACGTCACCTCACTCCCGTTCCTGTTGCGGTGACGGGGCCGCTCCCAGCCAGAGGGCGATGAGCTGGAGGCTGTCCAGATAGCCCCTGACCCTCCCCTCCTCGTCCACCACCGGTATCCCCAGCAGGCCCCGCTCGTGCAGGAGGGCGAAGGCGCGGCCGATGGTGTCGTCGGCCCTCACCGACGCCGGCGGCTGCATCAGGTCGCGGGCGCGCTTGGCCCGGGCGATGCGCGCGAATTCCTCGATATCGGCCAGGTCGCGCATGGTCAGCAGGAACTCCTCGGGCACCACGCTCAGGAAGAGCTCGTCCAGCAGCAGCCGCAGGGGGATGATGCCCAGCAGCTTGCCGTCCTCGTCCACCACAGCGAAGGTCTCCACCTCCGGGTGGCGCACGGCCTCGTTCACGAGGGCCATCACATCGTCGTCGGGGCGCACGAGGCAGGGCGAGGGTCCTACGAACCTCTCCATGGCCTCTCGCACCGTCGTTTTGCGCCCTATCGGCCTCTCAGACTCCATATCTACCTCCCAAGGCCCAAGGACAGATTATAAGGCACCGTCCCCCTGCTTCCGATACAATGGGCAGCGGAGATGGTGCGGCTGCTGGTGCTGTTGGCGGCCTGGGCCCTGCTGACGGCCTGTTCCCTGGGAGGAGGCGGCGGTTCCACGCCCGAGGTCATAGAGGACCCCAACACGCCGCGAGAGGTGGCCCACGAATTCCTGCGCCGCTGGCAGGCCCAGGACTACCAGGGGATGTATGCCCTGGTGAGCAGCGATGTGCAGGCCCAGATGCCGCAGGAGCGCTTCGTGCAGCGCTATCAGGCCATCGCCGAGGAGGCCACCATCGTCGGCATCGACTTCGAGCTGCTGCAGCCCCAGAACGTCGAGTCCTATCCCTACCGCGTGACCATCCACACCGTGTTTTTCGGCGATATCGTCCAGGAGAACGCCCTGCCCCTGGTGCAGGAGGAGGTAGCCAGGCCCGAGGGCGGCACTAAGCGCGAGTGGCGAGTACGCTGGGCCCCGTCCCTCATATTCAAGGAGCTGGACGACCGCACCCTGGTACACCTCTTCATCGAAAATCCGAAACGGGGCACCATTTACGACCGCCGCGGGCGGCCGCTGGCGATGGACGCCACCATCCCTGTGGTGGGCGTCATCCCCGGGAGGGTCGCGGACAAGGATCGCACTGCCACTGCCCTGGCCCGCGCCCTGGGCGTGCCCTTCTCCCAGGTGCGGCCCAGGCTGGATGCCAACGTGCCCGAATTCTACTTCGTGGAGGTGCAGCGCCTGCCCCACGACACCCCTCCCGAGCGCCTTCAGGCCTTTTACGCCCTGGCTGACCTGGGGGTGTTCGTGAAGGAAGAGGTGCAGAGGGTCTACCCCAACAACGAGCTGGCCGCTCATGTGCTGGGCTTCATGCGCAAGATCAACGCTGAGGAGCTGCAACAGCTCTATCCGCAGGGGTACCGCGAGGACGACTGGGTGGGCGGGGCCGGCATCGAGGCCGCCTATCAGCAGGAGCTGGCTGGTCAGAAGGGGGGAATATTGGCCACCGTCACCCCCGAGGGGGAAATAGCCCAGGTCATCGCCCGCAAGGCCCCGGTGCCCGGCCACGACGTGCATCTCACCATAGACCTGGACGTGCAGAGGGCCGCCGAAGAGGTGCTGGGCAGCGGGCCGGGGGCGGTGGTGGTCATGGACCCGCGGGACAACTCGGTGCTGGCCCTGGCATCGGCGCCCCGCTACAACCCCAACGACTTCATCCGTGGCCTGAGCCAGCAGGAAGTGGACCGGCTGTTCAACAGCCCCCAGCGCCCCACCATGAACCGGGCGCTGGAGGGGACCTATCCGCCCGGCTCCACCTTCAAGGTGGTGACGGCCGCGGCGGGCATCGAGAACGGGGTCGTCTCCCCCACCACACGCCTCCCCTGCCCGCCGGTGTGGACGCGCTTCCCCAACTTCCCCCTGCGCAACTGGCAGTCGATAGACAGAGGCCCCATGACCCCTGCCGAGGGCCTCATGGCCTCCTGCAACCCCGTCTTCTACGAGATCGCCTACCGACTGGACGCCCGCGACCCTGGCCTGTTGCCCGATATGGCCCGGGGCTTCGGTTTCGGACAGCCCACGGGCATCGGCCTGCCGGAGGCGGCGGGGCTGGTGCCCGACCCCCGCGATCCCGACTGGAAGGAGAAGGCGGTGGGAGATCCCAACCCCTGGTTCTCGGGCGACTCTGTAGTGCTGGGCATCGGGCAGGGCTACCTGTTGGTGACGCCCATCCAGATCGCCAATGCCTACGCCGCCATCGCCCGCGGCGGCGAGCTGGACAGGCCCCTCCTGGTGCGCAAGATAACCGATGCCCAGGGCAACGTGGTCAGAGAGTTCCGCACCGAGGCCATCGGCCGTCTGCCCGTCTCGCAGGCCACCCTGGACGCCATACGGGAGGGGCTTCGGCTGGTGACCCAGAGCCCCGGCGGTACGGCCTATGCTGCCTTCTCGGGCACCGGCCTGGATGCAGCCGGCAAGTCGGGCACGCCCGAGGCGGCCGGCGGCGTCGGCCCCTATCACGGCTTCTTCGTGGCCTACGCCCCCCGCACCAGCCCGACCTGGCTGACGCTCGTGTTCAACGAGGGGGGAACTCAGGGATCCGTGCGCTCCACGGTCCTGGCCCGCGACCTGCTGGTGCGGCTGGCGCGTACGCCCGGCCTGGTGCAGGCCCTGCCGGGACAGTAGCGAACATGCCTATGCCCCGCCTCACTCGTGGCCAGTTCCAGCGCCTGGTGCGGGAGGCCATCGAGGGCCTGCCGCCGCGCCTGCGAGCGATGCTCCACAATGTGGACGTGGAGGTGCGCTGGCGACCGTCCTCCTGGGAGCGCCGTCAGGCCGGCGTCCGCCCTGGCGAACCCCTCTTCGGCCTTTACCTGGGCGTACCCCTGCCCCACCGCGGCAGCGGCTACACCATGGCCTTGCCCGACCGCATCGTCATTTACCAGGAGCCGCACCAGCGCTACTGCAGAAGCCTGGAGGAGCTGGTGCAGCAGGTGCGGGTGACCCTCATGCACGAGATAGGTCACTACCTGGGGCTAGACGAGGAGCGTCTGGAGGAGCTGGGGCTGGGCTGACCGGCCCTCAGCGCAGGGAGCGCAGGAGCCACAAGACGTGGGCGCTCTCCTCCAGCACGCTGGTGTAGAGGAGGGCCTCCCGAAGGTCTCGGCCGCGGGCATAGGAGCCGTGGCCCCGAACCACCACGATGGGGAAGTCGCCCAGGGCCTCTGCCACATGCTCCCGGCCCTGCACCACCGGCACGCGCTTGCCCAGGTAGTGCCGGCCCTCCAGGTCCAGCGGCTCCAGGTCGCCCTCGCCCAGCAGCGACAGGGCGATGGCATGGCGGGGATGGGCGTGGGCTACGGCGCCGGCAGCGGTGGCGTCGTATATCGCGCGGTGTATATCGGTGTCCGACGACGGCTGTCGGCCCCCTTCGCGCCCCAGGACGACCAGGGAGTCCGCCTCCAGGCGGCCCAGCATGGCCCCGTGAGCGGTGATGACCACCGCCCCGTCGGGCAGGTGCAGGCTCAGGTTGCCACCGTGGGAGGAGACCAGTCCCGCCTCCCACAGCATGCGCCCTACCTGTTGCAGCTCGCGCAGCGCACCTTCCGGCACGTCCATGGACGGCGCTCCCAGGCCATGATAGCGGCACCCTGCCCTACTGCACGAGCTTCAGGACCACCTGCGTGACCACGGCCCCCAGGACGACGAATATGAGGCCGTTGACCCGCGCCTTCAGCTCGGCCAGGTCCCGCTCCACCGCTGCCAGTCGCACTTCGATGGCCTCCCGAGAGGGGCGCGTGGGCCCCCTTGGCCAGCGGCGGGCCAGCCGCTTGATGGCCCCTTCAAGCTTGCCCCTGGCCACCTTCCTCCCTCCCCAGCAGGTTGTCGATGCCCTCGATGAGGCCCGCCAGGTTGTCGGCCAGGTCGCGGCGGGCCTTGGGCGACAGTCGGTAGCGGGCCGCCACCGCCTTCACCAGCATGTCTACGCCCTTGGCGATGAGGGCCAGGTCCTGAGGGTGCTCCCGGAGGGCGCGCTTCAGCCGCACCCTCAGGACCGCGATCTCCTCGTCCAGCCCCTCCACCTCCCGCGCCTGCTCCAGCTCCAGCCGTTCGGCCTCGCTGAGGGCTTCCTCGTAGAAGCTGCGCAGGCGGCCGCCGCGGCGGCGCACGCGGCGGCTAGCGGCCAAGCCGCCCCCTCCTCCGGGTCGTGTCCTCCTGGAGCAGGGCCAGCAGGGCCTGCAGGGAGTCTGGGGGCAGGCGGGAGGCCGCCTCCACGACCCCCAGGGCCAGGCAGAGGGCGGCCACGTCCCAGCGTCCCCTCTCCAGCGCCACGGCCAGCGTTGCGGCCATCTCCCGACACCTCCTCAGTCGCTCAGGGCGATCATCCGCCTCAGCACCAGCAGGGTAACAGCGACAGCTCCCAGGGCCGACAGCAGCCGCGACGTGCCCCAGGCGCCGTCCAGGGCCTCCCCGGCACCGCCCCGCCAGGCCAGCAGGACGGCGCTCTCGGCCGCCACCGCCGCTGAGACGAGGGCCAGGGCGCCCGCTGCCACCCGGTAGGTAGGCCCCCGCCCCCTGGCCAGCAGGTAGGCCAGGAAGTAGAGGGCGTTGAAGAGGCCGCAGACTCCCGCCAGGGTGTCCACGGCCAGGGGCAACGCAGCGTCGGGGGCCAGGCCCATCTTCCCTGCCTCCTGTCGCGGAGGCAGGATAGCCTGCCCTCTTCGATGCTCTAATGGTCCCTCGTCACCGGGGGCGCCTCAGCCTTCCTTGCCCATCCGCCGCCCGCCCAGGAGGTGCATGTGCAGGTGGTAGATGGTCTGTCCTCCCTCGGTCCCCACGTTGATGGCCAGGCGATAGCCCCGCTCGGCTATGCCCTCCCTCTGGGCAAGGCTGTGGGCCACGGTGAACATGCGGGCCAACAGGGGGGCGTGACCGTCCTCTACCTCGCGGGCGCTGGGGATGTGCTCCTTGGGGATGACCAGGATGTGCACTGGCGCCCGCGGGTTTATATCGCGAATGGCGTAGACCAGGTCGTCATCGTGGAGCTTGTCCACGGGACGACGGCCCTGGGCGAAGTCGCAGAAGAGGCACCCCTCCATGCGGCGACCTCCACCTTGGGGTTCGGCAGTCGGCCATTATAGCAACAAAGGCAAGGGGCAGCGACACGTCGCGGCGTCGCTGCCCCCTTATTCGTGGCCGTGGCGAGGGCGTCAGATAGCCAGCTTCTGGGCCACCAGCTCGCGATGGTAATCGGCGTCGCCCCACATCAGCTCCATCCACTTCTGGCGGCGGAAGTAGAGCTGGATCTTGTAGTCCTTGGTGAAGCCGATGCCGCCGTGGATCTGCTGGCCGTGGGCCACCACCCGCCGCGAGGCCTCGCTGCACCAGGCCTTGGCCATGGACACCATCAGCTCGGCGTCGGGCTCGTTCTCCTGCAGGCTCCAGGCCGCCTTGTAGGTGATGAAGCGGCAGCCGTCCACGTCGATGACGGCGTCGGCCAGCTTGTGCTGGATGGCCTGGAAGGAGCCGATGGGCCGCCCGAACTGGACCCGCTCCTTGGCGTAGTTGAGGGTGATGTCGAAGTCCTGCTGGGCCAGCCCCACCAGGTAGGAGCAGGCGGCCACCGCCGCCAGCAGCTTGGTGCGGTGGACGACAGGCCAGCCCTTGCCCACCTCACCCAGCACGTTCTCGCCCGGCACCCGGACGTCCTCGAAGGTCACCTCGCACTGCTTGTCGGAGGCGATGGTGCGCAGCAGCTCGAACTTGATGCCGGGCGACCGCGAGTCCACCAGGAAGAGGGTGATCCCCTCCTCGGGGTTGGCGCCTTTGGCGGTGCGGGCGGCCACCACCATGTAGTCGGTCACGTGGGCGTCCTGCACGAAGAGCTTGGTCCCGTTGAGGACCCAGTCGCTGCCCTCCTGGCGGGCCTCCATCTGGATGCCGTCGGCGTCCCACTTGGCCGAGGGCTCGGTGAGGGCCATGGTCATGATCAGCTCGCCGGCAGCGATGCGGGGCAGGAAGCGCTGCTTCTGCTCCTCGCTGCCCGCCAGCATGATGGGGTAGGCCCCCAGCACCACCGTGGGGATGAACGGCCCCGGCACCAGGAACCGCCCGAACTCCTCCAGCAGCACCGCCAGGTCGGTGATGCGCATGCCCGCCCCGCCGTACTGCTCGGGGATGATCAGGCCCATCCATCCCTGCTCGGCCATCTTGCGCCAGAGGTCGGGCGAGTAGCCCTTCTCGTCCTCCTCCATCTGGCGGACCAGCTGCTCCGGGCACTCCTTCTCCAGGAAGTCCCGAGCAAAGTTGCGCAGCATCTCCTGCTGCTCATCCAGGCCCAGGTCCATCGTTACACCTCCACGTCGTTTTGGCCTCGGACAGGCATCCGCCGCCTCTCGGGCCCCCCGATTTCAGTCCCTGGGCAGGCCCAGCCCGCGGATGGCTATCAGGTTCCGCTGTATCTCGGAGGTGCCGCCGCCCACCACCATGGCTGTCATCCACTGGTACTGGCGCTCGAAGCGGCCTCGCAGCCGCGCCCAGCGGGACTTGGGTTGCAGCTGCCCGTAGAGCCCCAGGATGGCCAGCCCTCTGCGGGCCAGCCGCAGCCCCATCTCCGTGTTGTAGAGCTTGGCGATGGAGGCCTCGTAGCTGGGCACCTGCCCTCGCTCCTGCAGGGAGACCACCCGGTAGGAGAGGAGCCGGCCTATCTCCAGCTCCACCGCCGCCTCGCCCATCTGGTAGCGGACGCGGGGGTCGTCCAGGCGCCTGCCCTCGGGCAGGGACGAGTCCCGCACGTATTCCACCAGGTCTTCCAGCAGGCGCCGCGACGCCGCCGCCCCGCCGATGGACGAGCGCTCGAAGTTGAGGGTGGTGGTGGCCATGTACCAGCCGCGGTTCTCCTCCCCCAGCAGGTTGCGGGCCGGCACCCGCACGTTCTCGAAGAAGACCTGGTTGAAGCCATGGTTGTTCATCATGTCGATGAGGGGCCGGACGGTGATGCCCGGGCTTTTCATGTCCACCAGGAAGTAGGAGATGCCTTTGTGCTTGGGCGCCTCGGGGTCGGTGCGGGCCAGCAGGATCATCCAGTCGGCGCGGTGGGCGCCCGACGTCCAGATCTTCTGCCCGTTGACCACGTACTCATCGCCGTCGCGGACGGCCCGCGTCTCCAGGTTGGCCAGGTCGGAGCCGGCGTTGGGCTCCGAGAAGCCCTGACACCACATCACCTCGGCACGGGCGATGCGGGGCAGGTGCTCACGCTTCTGCTCTTCGGTCCCGTAGACGATGATGGTGGGGCCGGCCCAGTCGGCGCCGATGGAGATGTAGCCCAGCGGCGCCCGGTGGTAGGCCATCTCCTCCCGGAAGATGAGCTGACGCCACAGGGAGAGGCCCAGGCCGCCGTACTCCTTGGGCCAGTGGGGAACCACCCAGCCCTTCTCGGCCAGCTTGCGGGTGAAGTGGCGGGTGAATTCCCACGCCTCCCCCTCGGGCACCTGGTCCTCCCAGTCGCGGGGGAGGTTCTCGCGCAGCCAGGAGCGCACCTCCTGGCGGAAGGCCTCGTCCTCGGGCGACAGGCGAAAGTCCATGATCGCTGGCTGGTGGCCGCTGCGTCGGGGGCGCGACCGCTAGGAGCATACCATAACCTGTGCGTTAGGGGCAACCTCCCGCGCCGGGACGGCTTCGGCCATTGAACATGGGCGATGGGGACTCTACAATTACTCTTGCTGCCATACGCCGGAGAAAACGGGTGCCCCGGTGGCTTAATCCCCGCCCCGGCGGGGGCCCGTCGAGGCCATGCTAGGGACAGACCTGGCTAGCGACCAGGGCGGCGTCCTTTGCCTCGACGGCGGGGGCGCCGCCAGCCGTTTCAGGAGGGTAGGAGACATGCCCAGGCCGGAGAAGGTGCGGGCCGTGGAGGAGCTGAAGGAGCGCCTCCAGCGGGCCACGCTGGCCATCAGCACCGGCTTCACCGGCATGACGGTGGCCGAGATGAACGAGCTTCGCCGTCGGCTGCGGCAGGCCGGCCTGGAGCTGAAGGTGGTCAAGAACACCCTCCTGCGGCTGGCAGCCGAGCAGGCAGGGCGTCCCCAGGTGGTTCAGGTGGTGGAGGGGCCCACAGCCATCGTCTTCGCCTACGGCGACCCGGTGGAGGGGGCCAAGGCGCTGGACGAGTATGCCCGCACCGCCCCGCCCGCCTTCGTGGTGAGGGGGGCGGTGCTGGACGGCTCCGTGCTGGCCCCCCAGGACCTGAAGGAGCTGGTCTCCCTGCCGCCGCGGCCCCAGCTCCTGGCCGAGGTGGCAGGCCGCCTGCAATCCCCCCTGGCCACCCTGGTGGGGCTGCTGGAGGCGCCGCTGCAGGAGCTGGCCCTCAACTTGCAGTCGCTGCTGGCGGAGCTGCCGTCCCTCATCGAGGCCCGCGCCCGTCAGCTGGAAGAAGGAAAGGCCTAGAACGCAGGAGGTGCGAGCATGGTCACCACCAGTTCCGAACGCGTGGAGCAGGTCCTGGAGCTCATCAAGCAGATGAACCTGCTGGAGCTGCGGGATCTGAACAAGCGGCTACAGGAGGAGTTCGGCATCTCGCCCGTGGCCCCGGTGGCCGTGGCCGGCGCTCCGGTGGCCGCCGGGCCTGCGCCCGCCGCTGCCCCGGCTGAGGCCCCTGCCCCGGCCGAGGAGAAGACGGAGTGGACCGTCTTCCTGAAGGAGATCGGCCCCAACAAGATCAACGTCATCAAGGCGGTGCGGGAGGCTGTGCCGGGCCTCGGCCTCAAGGAGGCCAAGGACCTGGTAGAGAGCGCCCCCACCAACATCAAGGAAGGGGTCTCCAAGGAGGAGGCGGAGGTCATCGCCAAGAAGCTGCAGGAGGCAGGGGCTGTCGTCGAGCTGAAGTGAGGCGGCTTCCCGCCCTGGCCCGGGGCGGCTATACTCTCCCTGACCGATGGAGTGTTACTCCTGCGGGCGGGCGGCGGAGCGTCGTTGCGTCCGCTGCCATCGTCCCTATTGCCAGGCCCACGGCGGCGGTGCCCGCCCCTTCTGTCGCGAGTGCCTCAGCCCGGCGCGGGCCGCCCCCTCGGGGGCTGTATATCGAGGCTCCCTGCTCGCCCTGCTGACGGGGGCGGGGATAGCCATCTGGCTGCTGGTGAGCCCGCCAGCCCTGCCCGGGGAGCTGGAGCCGGGAGAGCCGCTGATGGGGCAGATGCGGCCGCCGCCGGCATCCGTAGGTGCGCAGCCTTCGCCGTCGCCTGCGCCTTCGCCCACGCCGACGCCCACCCTCACGCCTGCACCCACGCCGACGCCGTCGCCGACGCCGACGCCGACTCCCACTCCCGCCCTGCCCAGGTTTGTGGACTACGAGGTGCAGCCCGGCGACACTCTGCTGGGCATCGCCGAGAGATTCCCGCGGCCCGGGGTCAGCACCCTCGAACAGGCCCAGGCCATCGCCTTCTGGAACAACGTCGACTTCTACAACCCCAATATCAGGCCGGGCGACCGTCTGAAGATACCCCAGTAGGCATGGCGGGCCTCGAATATCACCTGCGCATCCGCGACCTGCCCGCCAGCGAACGCCCTCGCGAGCGGTTGCGCCAACTGGGCGCCGGCGGCCTCTCCAACTCCGAGCTGCTGGCCATCGTCTTGCGGGTGGGCTCCGGCCGCGAGAGCGCCATCGCCCTCGCTACCCGCCTGCTGGCCCGCTGGGGAGGGCTGGCGGGCCTGGCGCGGGCCTCCTTCGGGGAGCTGTGCGCCGAGCACGGTATGGGCGAGGCCAAGGCCGCCCAGGTGAAGGCGGCCCTGGAGCTGGGCAGGCGGTTGCTAGCCGCCTCCCCCGAGGAGCGTCCAGTGGTCCGTTCGCCCAAGGACGTGGCCAACCTGCTACTGGCCGACATGGCCCTCCTGGAGCAGGAGCACCTGCGGGTGGTCCTCCTCAACACCCGCAACCACGTATTGGGGGTGCCGGAGGTCTATAAGGGCACCGTCAACAGCGCCCAGGTGCGTGTGGCCGACGTCTTCCGCGAGGCGGTGAGAGAGGGCTGCCCGGCCATCGTCGTAGTCCACAACCACCCCTCGGGCGATCCCGAGCCCAGCCGCGAAGATGTGGAGGTCACCCGCCAGATGGTGCTGGCCGGAGAGCTGCTGGGCATCGAGGTGCTGGACCACCTGGTACTGGCCCGCGGCGGCTATGTCAGCCTGCGCGAACGGGGCCTAGGATTCTCCGCCTGACCGCCTGAGGCCCCACCGACAGGGCCTCCCGCTCTCCGTCCTTTCCCCGACCAGAGGGTGCCGATCCTCCCTTGGGCCTCGTACGTATCCCAGTGGAGGATGGTCCTGCACGAGGCGATGGACGGGGACGGCAGACAAAGGGCCGATGCCACCTTCAGCGGCGGCGGCGTCAAGTGCATCGCCCTGCTGGGGGCGCTGGCCGAGCTGGAGCGCTACTGGCGGTGGGAGCGGGTGGCCGGCACCTCGGGCGGGGCCATCGTGGCCGCCTTCGTGGCAGCGGGGATGTCGGCGCAGGAGGTGCGGGAGGTGCTGGAGCGGGTGCATCTGGGCGAGTTGACGGACCTGCGCTGGGAGGGGCCGCTGGAGCGCTGGACGTCACGACTGGTGCGCTTGGCCCTCTCTCCCCTGCGGGCGCTGCCGCCCCTGAGGCGTGCCACCGCGGGCCTTTCGCTGGTGGCCCACAACCCTCTGGGCTTCTTCCTGGAGTTCGGCATCTACAGCGGACGTCGGCTGGTGGAGCTGGTGGAGGGCAACCTCCCGCCGGGGGTGCGCACCTTCGGCGACCTTCTCTACGACCCCACGGCGCCCAAGACAGGCCCCGGTGCGCGTCGTCGCTACCGCCTTCAGGTGGTAGCCGCCGACATCACCGCCCACAGCCTGCTGGTGCTGCCCCAGGACGTCGCCAGCTTCGGCTACGACCCGGACCAGATGCCCATCGCCCTGGCCCTGCGCATGAGCGCCAGCGTGCCCGTCCTGTTCACGCCGGTGCCCCTGGTGGACCGGGAGAGCGGCCGCACCCACCTCATCGTGGACGGGAGCGTCCTCAGCAATTACCCCCTGTGGCTGCTGGACCCGCCCGCGGGGGAGGAACCGGCCTGGCCAGCCCTGGGCCTGACCATCTGCCCCCGTGCCCCCGATGACTGCGCTACCCTGCCCGGCGATGTGCACGAGGTGCGGGACGTGGGCCAGTTCCTGGAGGCCCTCTGGCACAGCATGGCCTCGGCCCTCGACCGTGCCTATCTCTCGCAAGGGCACTGGGAGCGGACGGTGGCCATCGACACGGTGGAGCTGCCCCCTATCCGCTTCGACCTAAGACCCCAGGAGAAGGAACGGCTGTGGCAGGCTGGCGCCGAGGCGGCCAGGCGCTTCATGGCCCGCTGGGGCGACCCTGCCGAGGGCTTCCAGCGCTGGAAGGCCCTCTACGGGCCTCGTGGCCAGGCGACGGCGACCTCCTTCCCCTGAGCAGCTCCTCCCCCTCCTGCTGGACGATGCGGTAGACCTCCAGCAACGGCAGACCCGATACCTCGGCCAGGCTACGGCAGGCCTCGAACTCCGGCTCCGCCCGCGGAGGCTCCCCGGGCAGGCGCTTCACCTTGACGGTGGCCGGGCCCAGGCTGCTCTGGAAGCTGAGGGCCTCCCGCTCCGCCTCCCAGCGTCCCACCGGCTGCCTGCGTACCCCCAGGGTGGTGGTCTCCCGCAGCAAGAGGCGCACTGCCGCCTCCTCCAGGGACTCGGGGCAGAGGACCGAGAGCACGGCCCCCGGTCGCCCCTTCTTCATCTGCACTGGCGTCAGCCAGGCGTCGTTGACGCCCAGGGCGCGCAGACGCTCCAGGACGTGGGCCATCAGCTCACCCGTCATGTCGTCCAGGTTGGTCTCCAGCAGCACCAGCGACGACGTTCCGCCTTCGTCTTGGTCCCCCAGCCAGAGGCGCAGCACGTTGGGACGGTCTGCCGGGTCGGCAGCGCCGGCTCCGTACCCTACCGCTCGAAGCCTCAGGGCCGGCTGGCGGAATTCGGCCAGGGCAGCCACGATGGCGGCCCCGGTGGGCGTCACCAGTTCACCCGGCCCGCCCCCGCACGGCCGCAGGGGAGCATGGACGGCGGCCAGGACCTGCAGGACGGCCGGGGCAGGCAGCGGCATCCCCTCTCGCTCCCCTACGGGCATGGGCAGGGGCGAGGCATAGAGCCTCTGGACGCCCAGCAGCCGCAGCCCGACCACAGCGCCCATCACGTCCACGATGGCATCGGCCGCTCCCACCTCGTGCAAATGCACCTCCCCGGAAGGCAGGCCGTGCACCCGCCCTTCGGCCTCGGCCAGTAGCCGAAAGATGCGCTTCCCCCTTTCCTTGTCCTCCTCGGGCAGCGACGAGGCGTCGATGAGGGACAGGATGTCCGACACCTGCCGGGGCGGCTGATGACCCTCCACCTCCACAGTCACGCGAGTAGCCCGCAGACCGGCCCTTCGAACCTCCAGGGCCTGCAAACGGTACCCCGATAGGGGCAGGCGCGACAGCTCGGCGACCAGGGCCTCCAGGGGCAGGCCCGCGTCCAGCATGGCCCCCAGCAGCATGTCGCCAGCGATGCCCGAGAAGCAGTCCAGGAAGGCGACCCTGGCCACGGCTCAGCGGCCCTCCCTGGCCTCCCAGAGCATGCGGTTGATAACCCCAGCCAGGTACCCAGCGCCGAAGCCGTTGTCGATGTTGACCACCGCCAGTCCGGGGGCGCAGGCGTTCAGCATGGTGAGGAGGGCCGACAGCCCGCCCAGGTTAGCGCCGTATCCCACCGAGGTGGGCACGGCGATGACGGGACAGGGCACCAGCCCGGCCACCAGCCCGGGCAGGGCGCCCTCCATCCCCGCCACCGCCACGATGACGTGGGAGGACACGAGGGCGTCCAGCCTGTCCAGCAGGCGGTGGACGCCCGCCACCCCCACGTCGTAGAGGGTCGCCGCCCGGGACCCGAGCATCTCGGCGGCGATGCGGGCCTCCTCGGCCACGGGCAGGTCGGCGGTGCCAGCGCATACCACCGTCACCCCGGGGCGCAAAGGCTGCTGGCCGCTGCCCAGGGTGATGCAGCGGGCCACCTCGTGATAGGTGGCCTCGGGCAGGAGCTGTCTCACGGCCCGATAGTGCTCCGGCGAGGCGCGGGTCACCAGCAAGGGCCCGTTGCCGGCCAGGCGGGCGGATATCTCGGCCACCTGCTCCGGGGTCTTGCCCTGAGCCAGCACCACCTCGGGGAAGCCCTTGCGCAGGGCGCGGTGATGGTCGAGGGTGGCGAAGCCTAGGGTTTCGTAGGGGAGGCGGCGCAGCCGCTCCAGGGCCTCGTCGATGGCCGTGTCGCCCCGCTGCACCGAAAGAAGCAGCCGCCGCAGCGCATCCTCGTCCATGGGCAGGCGTATTGTAAGGGAGGAGCGCCGCGGCAGCCAACTCTGCCTATCGGGGGTTGCTCTACGGCGTGAACTGGCTCCAGTTGATGACGCGGATGCCCTCTAGTGGGCCCACGGTGGCACCCCCCTTTTTTACTCGAAGCCCAGCTCGGCCCAGAGGCGGTCCCGCTGAGCGAAGGCCTCCCGCAGCCCCAGCTGGTTGCGCATCTTCAGGAAGTTGTACTCCTCGTCGTCCCACTTCAGGTTGGTGAACAGGGCGTAGCCCAGGGCCCCCGCCTCGAACTGCCCCGGCACCCCCAGCAGGTCCAGCATC